>JBBRGH010000027.1:0-15753 GCA_038240915.1 Gemmatimonadales bacterium
GTCGCGGCCCACCCGATCACGCTCCAGCGCAGGAACAGCCGGCGGAGCGCGACCTCTTCCGCGGGGCCCAGCCGCTCGAGGCGCCACTGGATCGGGAGCAGGAACACCAGCCACAGCAGGGTGGACAGCCCCAGCGCCGAGATCCCCCGCAGCAGCCACGGCGTGCCCAGCACCGGATACCCCTGCCCCAGCACCAGCAGGATGCCGCTGATCGTGAGCAGGGCGCCGCCGAGCCCGGTGAAGATCACGTCCGCCCACATGATGGCGCTGGCCACGGGGCGAAACGGCACGGTCGAGCGAGCCCGGTAGAGGAAGGTGGCCCAGAAGCCGGTCACCGTCACGTTGCCGAGCAGGAGCACCGCGCCCGCCACGTGGAGCGTGCGCAGCAGCGCGATCCTATCCAGTCCGGGCCTCGAACGGTCCGCGCAGCAGTCCCAGTGCGTGGCGCGCCCGGTCCAGGCGTTTGTTCACGGACGGCTTCCCCGGCGCCAGCGGCCTGAAGGCCTCCAGTTGCTCGATGGCAAGCAGCCGGTCGAGGCCGGCCACGGCGGCGCCCAGCCGCGCTTCCATCTGGCCCATGAGCGGCGCTCGGCCGGCGGCGTCGCCGGGCCGGATGATCCACTCCTCGTCCACCAGCAGAAACGCCTCCGGCAGCTGCTCGCCGACGAAGGCGTAGCGCAAAGCCACCGGGCAGATCCGGAGCGCCCGCCCCGACCGAAGCGCCAGCTCGGCCGCGCCGCGCTCGCAGCCGGCGATCGGCTCGGCGGGCGGCCGCCGCCGCCCCTGGGGAAAGACCCAGAGCCCGGCGCCCGGACGGAGGTAGCCGGCCGCGGCCATCAGGTCGCGGTACGCCTGGCGCGGCTGGTCGCGGCTCAGCGGCAGCGCGCCCACCCGGAGAAAGGTCCGGTAGCGGGCCAAGTGCCGCGCCTCCATCAGGATCTGAAAGGTGAGGCCGAGGCGGCCGGTCAGCAGGCAGGCGAGGAAGCCGTCCCACCAGTTGGTATGGTTGGCGAGGAACAGCGTGGGCAGGGCGTGGTCCCATGCCTCCGGCCGGCCGCGGGCGGTCCAGTGCACGCCGGCGAAACAGCGGCGCACCTGCCCTCGGATGTAGCGGTCGAACAGCCGCGCGGCCGTGGGACCCGGCGGCGGCGGATAGCGGAGGTTCACGTCCGCTCGATCTCGGTCCGGAGCCGGAGCAGCGAGTCCTCGGTGGCCACCAGGGCGCCCCGCGCGTCGGTCAGCTCCTGCTGGGTGCTCTGGACGAACCGGCGGTAGGGCGCGATGGCCTCGTTGATCCGGTCGGCCGACTGGCCGATCTCCAGATGGACCTGACGGGTGAGCCCGTCGCGCAGCCGCTGGCGCAGCTCATCGATCCGGCGGCTGAACTCGCGCTGCGCCTGGCGCCGGCGCCGGGGGATGAGGTAGAACCCGCTCACCGCCAGCGTCGTGGCCAGCAGCAGCCCGGTCACGTCGGCCACGGCGCCGGTCAGGAGCGTCACCACCAGCGTACCCAGTCCCAGCGCGCCGACCTGGGCCAGCGCGGTGGTGGCGAAGGTCCCCTGCACATCGTTGGCGATGGCCCGTGCCTCGGCGTCGCGGTCGTAGCTGCCGATCACCTCGCGGGTCACCCGGCCGATCGAGTCGAGCAGCGCCTGCCGGTTGTAGGTGAAGCTGGTGCCGACCTCGCCCACCATGCCCTCGCGGTGCCGGGCGATCTGGCGCCGGTCGATGTAGCCGCTCACGTCCTGCCACGCCTTGAGATTGCGCTCGACGATCCAGTCGATGACCCGGCCGGTCTCCGCCTCGATGCCCGCCGCCGTGTCGCCGATGACGTCGCGCTCGAACGCCCGCCGCACGCCCTCGCTGTCCATCAGGCTCCGGATCCGCCCGATCCGGATGGTTTCCTCGAAAAACTGGACCCCGCGCCGCTCCATGTCGCTCAGCAGCAGGTCGAGCCGGGCCAGGCGCGGCTCCACGTCCCGCAACATCTCGTCGTGCGCCAGCGCCAGCTGGCGGTCGATGCTCTGGATGGTCTCGATGTCCTGGGTCAGCAATTTGAGCCGCTCGAAGGCCACGTCCTTGTACCGCGCCGCCAGCCGGAGGCCGACGTTGAGCGGGTTGAGCAGCTTGAGCCGGATCCGCTCCTCCTGGTTCAGGGTCCGGGCCAGGTAGGTGTCCACCTCGTCGAAGCCGCTGGCCCGCCAGCCCTCGGCCGAGCCGTCGGCCTTGGCGGCCAGGGCGTCCCGGGCCGACACCGGCAGCAGGCGGGGCGCCTCGCCCAGCAACGCCTGGGCGTTCTCCCGCACGAAGTCGAGCACTTGCTGCCGTTCCTCGGGCCGGGTCAGGATGTCGATCTTGTTGACCACGAAGACGATCTTCTTGCCCCACTGACGGATCTGCTCGAGAAAGCCGCGCTCGCTCTCGGTAAACGGCCGGTCGGCGCTAGTGACGAACAGGACCAGGTCGGCGCGGGGAATGAAGTCGCGCGTCAGTTCCTCGTGCCGGCGGATGATGGCGTTGGTGCCCGGCGTGTCCACGATGGTGATCTCGCGCAGCAGCTCGGCGGGATGGGTCCGCTCGAGCAGGAACGCCTCCAGGTGCTGCTCGCCCGGCTCGGGGCCGTAGCGGAGGAGGTTGATCCGGTCGGTGGTGGGGGTGACGCCTTCGGGGAGCACCCGCTCGCCGAGCAGGGCGTTGATGAAGCTGGACTTGCCGGCGTTGAACTCGCCGGCGACCACCAGGAGGAAGAGGCCGGTGAGCTGATCCCGCGCCTCGCGGAAGCGGCGGAGGTCGTCGGCATCGACGTCCCCCCCGAAGCGGGCGAGGGCCGCCGCCAGCCGCTCGAGCAGCTCCTGCTCCCGGCTTCGGAGGTCCTGCTCCCGCTCCGACAGGATCGGGCGGCGGCCCAGCAGTCTGCCGATCACGGTGGCGCCTCCGGAGGCCGGCGCTACGCGGACCGGGCCCAGGACAAGGGAGAGCGGAGCGGACGCTCGGACCACAGCGCGCGGCCGAGGATGGCGAGCTTCCGGGGGCCGGAGACATATGCGCGAGCCCGAAAGACATCATAACCCAACCGTTCTATGCCGTCGAGAATTCCGGCGTAGGTCCGCTGCAGCAGCCGCACGGTCAGGCGGGAGCCGTCCCGTGGGAAGAGGCCGACCACCGAGTCGGCCGCGTCGAACAGGGCCCTGGCCCGGGTGATCTGGAACTGCATGAAGGCCTGGAAGGCGGGGGTCGCCCGGCGGCACTCGAGCTCGGCCCGGTCGAGCCCGAAGCGGGCCAGCTCGTCGGCCGGCAGGTACAGCCGCCCGGCGTCGAGATCCTCGGCCACGTCGCGGAGCACGTTGGTGAGCTGCATGGCGACGCCCAGCCCCACACCGGGCTCGCGGAAGCGGTGGGGCGGCGCGCCCAGCACCGGCCCGAGCATCAATCCGACGCCGCCCGCCACCAGCCGGCAGTAGCGGTCCAGAGTGGGGTAGTCGGGCACGACGACCTCGTCGAGATCCATGGCCACGCCGTCGAGTAGCTCGAGCAGCGGGGCCAGCGGCACCTCGTGGCGGTGGAGGGTGTCGGCCAGCGCGAGCCAGCGCTCACCCGGGGCCGGCTCGCCGGCGTGGATGGCGCGGACCACATCGCCCAGCGCCGCCAGGTCGGCCAGCACCAGGACGCGGGGCCGGTCGCCCCGGGTATCCACCAGGTTGTCGGCGTGGCGGCAGTAGTCGTAGAGCGCGAAGACGGACCGCTTCTTGGGCGGCGGCAGGAACCGGCTGGCGAAGTAGAAGCTGCGGGCCCATACCGCGGTGGCGTGCTCGGCGCGGCGATAGCTCCGCTCCAGCGCCAGCGAGTCGCTCACGCGGGCACCGCCTGTTCCTCGGCCATACGCTCCACCACCAGCCGCGAAGAGATCAGCACCATCGGAATGCCGCAGCCGGGATGGGTGCTCTGGCCGACGAAGTAGAGATTCTCCAGGCTCGGGTGCCGGTTGTGGGGGCGGAAGAACCCGACCTGGTCGATGCCGTGCGCCAGCCCGAACGCTTCGCCCCGGGTGGCGGAGAACTCGAGGCTGAAGTCGGCCGGCGTGAAGGTCCGCCGGGTCACGATGTGCCGCCGGAGGTCGGGCAGGCCGAACTGCTCGAGCCGCGCCAGCATCGCCGCTTCCAGCCGGGGGCCCTCGACGGCCCAGTCGAGCTCGCGCCCGGGCTGCTGGCTGGGGACCGGCACCAGCACGTACAGGTTCTCGCAGCCGGGCGGGGCCAGGCTGGGATCGGTCTTGCTGGGGTTGCACACGTAGTAGGCCGGGTCCGCCGGGATCCGGCCGCCGAAGATGTCCTCGCAGGTGGTGCGCAGATCCCGCGGGACCACCAGCGCGTGGTGGGTCAGCTCGGGATACCGGCGGTTGACGCCGAGGTACATCAGGAACGCCGAGCAGCTGAAGTCGAAGCGGTCGATCCGGGGGTATTTCTCGCCCAGCAGCGTCTCGTAGGCGTAGGGCAGGTCGGCGTTGGCGAGCACCAGGTCGGCCGGCAGTCGGGTGCCGTCGGCCAACGTCACCGCCGCGATCCGGCCGTCGGCCCGCTCCAGCGCGCGGACGTCGTGGCGGTAGCGGATCTCGACGCCCATTTCCTCGGCCAGCCGGGCCAGCGCGCGCGGCATCGCGTGCATCCCGCCCATCGGGAAATAGAGCCCGCCCGCCACTTCGGTGTAGGGGAGCAGGCCGTAGATGGCGGGGGAATCGAACGGGGAGAGGCCCAGGTAGAGGGACTGGAAGCTGAAGGTGTGCTGCAGCTTCTCGGTCCGGAAGTAGCGGCGGACCATCCGCTGGAGCCGCTCCATCGCGCGGGCGCGCAGCAGCAGGCCCGCATTCCGGAGATTGAAGAAGTCCGCCCGCTTGTGGATGTTGCGGTCCACGAAGCCGTCGAGGCCGATCCGGTAGAGGGTGGCGGTCTCGGAGAGGAACCGGAGGAAGCGGGGTCCGACCCCGGGCTCGATCCGCTCCAGGCCCTCCAGCATGGCGTTGAGGCGGCTGGTGACGTCGAGGGTGGTCCCGTCGGCGTAATGGACCCGGTAATTGGGGTCCAGCTGGCGGAGCTCGAGGTAGCGCTCGAGCGGCCGGCCGACCTCGGCGAACAGGGCCCGGAGGTAGTCCACCATCAGCAGCAGGGTCGGGCCGGTATCGAACCGGAACCCCTCCGACTCCCAGAGCCCGCAGCGGCCGCCGGGATGGGCGTGGCGCTCCAGCACGGTGACCCGGAAGCCCCGGTGGCGGAGCCGGATGGCCGCCGCGAGCCCCCCCAGGCCCGCGCCCACCACGATCACGTGGCGCGCCCCGGCCGCCTCGGCGGAGGCGGTGGGAGCGGCCCTGCGGCCGTCGGGGAGTACCGGTGTGGTGGTCATCGCGTCGTTGCCTTCGTGAATGCGTCGAGGCCGATCCGGAATCCGTACCCGCGCAGCGCCCGCGCGTGGGGCTCGACCCCGCCGCCACCGATCGCGGCCATGGTGTGCGGCGGCAGCCGGGAGGGGACCGCCGCCAGGGCGGGGAGATTGGCCCGCACGATCGCGGGATCGCTGCTGCTGAACGCCACCCCCTGCGGCGAGAGCTGCCACGCCGCCTCGATCACCTCCCCCACCGGCAGGTCGGCGCCGAGATAGTGGATCCGCCAGCCATCCTCCTGAATCACGGCCATGGTGGCGAGGAAGCCCCACTCGTGCCGCTCCCCGGCGAGACAGCCGCAGACCACCAGCGGCCCGTTGCCCCGCGACAGCCGCAGCCCGCCCTTGAGCGCGTGGAGCACGACCTCGCTGGCCAGGTGCTCGGCCGCGATGGGGATCTTGCCCAGAGCCCAGAGATCGCCCACCGACTGGGCCAGCGGCAGCACCACGTCTTCGGCGAAGGCCCGGAGGCCGCGGAGGGCCAGCTGCTGCGCCACCAGGCCCTCCAGCCGCTCCCGGTCGAACGCCCGGACCGACTCGATCAGCGCGCCCTGGGGCGAGCCGTCCAGCGCCCGCGCCTCGGCCTGGGCCAGTACGTCCTCCCGGGGGCGGCAGGCCAGATCGCCGATCCGCTCGCCACCCTCGATCAGCCGGGCATAGGCGCGGAGCAGTGCCACCTGGTCGGCCGTGTAGGCGCGGTAGCCGTTGGGCATGCGCTGCGGTCGGACGACTTCATAGCGGCGTTCCCAGGCCCGGAGCCGAGCCGCGGCCAGCCCGGTGAGGGCGGCCACCTCGTGGATCTCGTAGGTCCGGTCGGGTCGGGGCACTGCCCCCGGGGCGGCGGATGGCATCGACCAGTCCTAAGGTAGAGGCTGCCGGAACGATGCGACAGACGGCACAGCGGATTGTACCGCGCACGGGGGCGGAGGATCCACCGCTGCCCGGGTCCGCGCCGGCCGGTTATCTTGCGCCCAGATTCCGCCCCCCGCTCGTCGCCTCCGCCGGCCCGCGCGAAAGGAGTTCGCTCTGTCCCCAGATAGTACTCGCACCCGCGGCGCGGGCGCCGAGGATCCGGCCGCCGCGCCGGGCACGCCGTCGTCTGCGTCGCCGGGGGCCGGCGAGGCGCTGGCCTGGCGGAGCATCAACACCATCCGGGCCCTGGCGATGGACGCGGTCGAGGCGGCGCAATCGGGGCATCCCGGCACGCCGATGGCGCTCGCGCCCGCCGCCTACGTCCTCTGGCACCGCTTCCTCCGCTACAACCCCGCGAATCCCGCCTGGCCCGATCGCGACCGTTTCGTGCTCTCCTGCGGCCACGCCTCGATGCTGCAGTATGCCCTGCTCCATCTGACCGGTTTCGCCGTCTCGCTCGACGACCTGCGGGCATTCCGCCAGTGGGGCTCGGCCACGCCGGGGCATCCCGAGCGGGGGCACACGCCGGGCGTGGAGACCACCACCGGTCCCCTGGGCCAGGGCTTCGGGAACGCGGTGGGCATGGCGATCGCCGAGCGGTTTCTGGCCGAGCATTTCAACCGGCCCGGCCATCGGATCATCGACCATCGGACCTGGGGCTTCGTGAGCGACGGCGACCTCATGGAGGGCGTGGCGAGCGAGGCGGCCTCGATCGCGGGGCACCTCCGGCTCGGCAAGCTGGCGCTGATCTACGACGACAACCACATCACCATCGACGGCGACACGGCGCTCTCCTTCAGCGAGGACGTGCCCCGCCGGTTCGAGGCCTACGGCTGGCACGTCATCCGGGTGAGCGACGGGAACGACCTCGACGCCATCGGCGGCGCGCTGGAGGCGGCCCAGGCGGAGAGCGAGCGTCCGACCCTGGTGGCGCTCCGCACCATCATCGGCGACCCGGCGCCGACCCGGCGGAACAGCCCCAAGGCCCACGGCGAGCCGCTCGGCGCCGAGGAAGTGCGGCGGACCAAGGCCATCATGGGATGGCCCGAGACGCCGGCCTTCTTCGTGCCTGAGGACGCGCTCGCCCACTGGCGCGAGGCGGTGCCCCGGGGCGCCGCGCTCGAGGCCGACTGGCGGTCCCGGCTCGCGGCCTACGCCGCCGATGAGCCCGAGTCCGCCCGCGAGCTGGACCAGTGGCTGTCGGGCGCGCTGCCCGAGGGTTGGGACCGGGGCCTGCCGGAACTCACCCCCGCCAGCGGGCCGCTCGCCACCCGGCAGGCGTCGGGACTGGCGCTGCAGGCGCTGGCCGCGACGATACCCAACCTGATCGGCGGCTCCGCCGACCTTGGCGGCAGCACCGGCACCAACCTCACGCAGGGGGGCGTCTTCGGGCCGGCCAGCAGCGGCCGGACCTTTCACTGGGGCATCCGCGAGCATGGCATGGCCGCCTGCCTCAACGGGATCGCGGCCCACGGCGGGCTGCGGCCGTTCGGCAGCACCTTCCTGGTCTTCTCCGACTACATGAAGCCCGCCATCCGGCTGGCGGCCATCATGCGCCTGCCGGTGATCTACATCGGGACCCACGACTCGATCGGCCTGGGCGAGGACGGCCCGACCCACCAGCCGATCGAGCAACTGGCGATGCTTCGCGCCATCCCCAACCTGGTCGTGCTCCGGCCAGCGGACGCCACCGAGACGATCGAGGCCTGGCGGAGCGCGGCCACCCGGCGGGACGGTCCTACCCTCCTGGTGCTCACCCGCCAGAAGCTGCCGCTGCTCGACCGCGGTGTTCTCGGCGCCGCGGCCGGCGTGGCGCGCGGGGCGTACGTGCTGCTCGATCCGCCCGGTGGAACGCCGCAGGCCATCCTGATCGCCACCGGCTCCGAGGTATCGGTGGCGCTGGCCGCGGCCAAGCTGCTCCAGGCCGACCGGGTCCGGGTCCGGGTGGTGTCGATGCCCTCCTGGGAGCTGTTCGCCGCCCAGGCCGAGAGCTACCGCGACGAGGTCCTGCCGCCGGGGGTGCGGGTGCGCCTCTCGATCGAGGCGGCGTCCCCGTTCGGCTGGGAGCGCTGGGTCACCACCGACGGCGCCATGCTGGGGATGGAGCGCTTCGGCGCCTCGGCAGCCGGTGAGCGCCTGTTCGAGGAGTTCAAGTTCACGCCCGACCGGGCGGCGGCCATGGTCCGCCAGCTGCTCGCGCAACGCCACGCGCCCAGCCGCAGCGAGGGAGGCGGATGACGACGACCGGCGGGGACGGAGCCAATCCGCTGGTCCGCCTGGGGGAGCTGGGGCAGAGTCCCTGGTACGACTACATCACCCGGGACCTGGTGGCTGGCGGCGAGCTGGCCCGGCTGATCACCGAGGACGGGCTCCAGGGCATGACCTCGAACCCCACCATCTTCGAGAAAGCGATCGCCGGCAGCCGGCTGTACGACGAGACGATCCGGCAGCTGGCCGATGCGGGCCGGAGCGGACAGGACATCTTCGAGGACCTCGCCGTGGCCGATGTGCGGGCCGCCTGCGACGCCTTCGCCGGCGTCCACGCGACCACCGGCGGCGCCGACGGCCTGGTCTCCCTCGAAGTCTCGCCCGCCCTGGCCCACGACACCGACGCGACCATCCACGAGGCCGAGCGGCTGTGGCACGCGCTCGACCGCCCCAACGCGATGATCAAGATCCCCGGCACGGCCGAGGGGCTGCCGGCCATCGCCCACTGTATCGCGGCCGGGATCAGCGTCAACGTCACCCTGCTGTTCTCGGTGGAGCGCTACGGCCAGGTCATCGAGGCCTTCCTCCAGGGACTCGAGCGCCGGGAGGCCGCCGGCACGCCGCTTCACCCCATCGCCTCGGTGGCCAGCTTCTTCGTGAGCCGGGTGGACGGCAAGGTCGATCCCCTGCTCGATCGGCTGGGCGACCCCGAGCGCCTCCGGGGCCGGATCGCCATCGCCAACGCTTGCGCCGCCTACCGGCTGTTCGAGCAATCGGTCCGCACCCCGCGCTGGGAACGGCTGGCCCGGGGCGGCGCCCGGCCGCAGCGGCCGCTCTGGGCCTCGACCAGCACCAAGGATCCCGCCTACGCCGACGTGCACTACGTCGAAGCGCTGGTGGCCCCCCGCACGGTCAACACCATCCCGCCCGAGACTTTCGCAGCCTACCGCGACCACGGCCGGCCGGCCGTGCGGATCCAGGACGGCGTGGCGGCCGCGCCCGGGCAGCTCGAGGCCCTGGCCGGGCTCGGCATCGACCTCGGCGCGGTCACCCGCGAGCTCGAGGCCGATGGCGTGGCCAAGTTCGCCGCGTCGTACGCGTCGCTGCTGGCAGGCATCGAGGCCAAGGCCGGGACACTGGTCGGCCGCTGATGCTGCGCGCGCTCAGGGGCCTCTCGCTCACCTGGTGGATCTTCATCGGGATGGGGACCGGCATCCTGATCGGATGGGTGGCCCCCGAGTTCGCCATCACGCTCAAGCCGCTCTCGAACGTCTTCCTCCGGATGATCAAGTCGGTCGTCGTCCCGATCATCTTCGGCACCCTGGTCATCGGCATCGCGGGGCACGGCGACGATCTCAAGCGGATAGGCCGGCTGGCGGTCAAGTCGATCGTCTATTTCTGGGTCATGACCACCATCGCCCTGGCGATCGGGCTGGTGGCGGTGAACATCACCCGCCCGGGCGTGGGGGTCGTGCTGCCGGCGCCCGATCCCAGCGCGGCGATCCCCAAGCCGGCGCCGACCACCTTCGGCGGGTTCCTCGAGCACATCGTCCCCCGGAGCTTCTTCGAGGCGGCGGCCGACAACGAGGTGCTGCAGGTCGTCTTCTGGGCCACCCTGTTCGCCCTGGCGCTGACCCAGGTGAAGGGCCGGCCCAAGGAGGCGATGCTTCGCTTCTGCGAGGGTCTGGCGGAGGTGATGTTCAAGTTCGTGGGCATCGTCATGCGCTTCGCGCCGATCGGCATCGGGGCCGCGATGGCGGTGACGGTGAGCCACAGCGGCATCCAGGTGCTCAAGAACCTGGGACTGCTGGTGCTCACGCTCTACGGCGCGCTGGTGGTGTTCGCCCTGGTGGCGCTGCTGCCGGCCGCGCTGCTCGCCCGGATTCCGATCCGCCGCTTTCTCCGGGCGGTGAAGGACCCGGCGATCATCGCGTTCACGACCACCTCGTCCGACGCCGCCTTGCCGCTGGCGATGCAGCGGATGACCGAGTTCGGGGTGCCCCGCCGGATCGTCGCCTTCGTGATCCCCACCGGCTACTCCTTCAACCTCGACGGCTCGACGCTTTACCTCGGCGTCGCCTCGATCTTCGTGGCCCAGGCGGCGGGCGTGCACCTCACGGTCGGCCAGCAGCTGGTGATGATGCTGACGCTGCTCATCACCAGCAAAGGGATCGCCGCCGTGCCCCGGGCCTCGCTGGTGGTGCTCTCCGGCACCCTCACCGCCTTCGGCCTGCCGCTCGAAGGCGTCGCGGTCATCCTCGGGGTGGACGAGCTGATGGACATGGCCCGGACCATGGTGAACCTGGTCGGCAACTGCCTGGCCACCGCGGTGGTGGCCCGCTCGGAGGGCGAGCTGGGCGAGGAGACCCCGGCCGCCGGGCTGCAGCCGTCCCACGCCGCGGTAGCGCCGGCGCGCTTGGAGGCCTGAACCCCCCCCGGCCCCGAGGTCCCGGCCCCGTGAAACTCTTCCCCCGCGAAACCCGTTTCATGCCCTCGGTGCCTCGATGGTGATCACCCCAGCCCTAGCGGTTCCCATGCCCTCACTGGACCCCGTCTTTTCGCTCCCGACCCGCCACACGGTCGCTCGGCCGCTCCTGGCCGCCCTGCTGCTGCTCGGACTGTCCCATCGCCCGGCCCTGGCGCAGAAGCCCCCGGCGCCGAAGGCCGCCCCCACCCAGTCGGCCCCGCTGACCAATCTCCGCTACGAGATCACCTTCGACTCGACCACCGCGGCGACCCGTGTGCTCAAGGTCGCGATGACGTTCGACGTCGCCGGCCCCGGGCCGGTCCTGCTCTCGATTCCGGCCTGGACGCCCGGCGCCTATGAGATGACCTGGTTCGCCCGCTGGGTCGGCAACTTCACGCCCACCGCCGGCAGCCAGTCCCTGCTCTGGGACAAGCTGGACTACGATACCTGGCGGATCCAGCCGGCCGGTGCCAAGTCGCTCACGGTCCGGTTCGATTTCCTGGCCGATACGCTCGACAACGCCATGGCCTGGGCCCGGCCGAACTTCGCGCTGTTCAACGGCACCAACGTCCTGCCCTACCCCGAGGGCCGGAGCCTCGACTTTCCGGCCACGGTGACGATCCGGACCGAGCCTTCGTGGCTGGTGGCCACCGGGATGCAGCCGGTGCCGGGACAGGCCGGCACGTTCAAGGAAGCGAACTATCACGACCTGGTGGACAAGCCGTTCTTCGTCGGGCGGATCGACTACGACAGCCTGCAGGTGGGCGGCGTCTGGACCCGGCTCGCCACCTATCCGGCCGGCGCCCTGGCCGGCCCGGCGCGGCAGCAGATGTGGGGCGACCTCGGCAAGGCCCTGCCGAAGGAGTCGGCGGTGTTCCAGGAGACGCCCTGGCAGACCTACACGGTCATGATGCTGTTCGATTCCAGCTTCGGCGGGCTCAGCGCCCTGGAGCACACCAACTCGCACGTCGGCATCTACAACCCGCAGTCCATCGGCAGTCCCGTGCTCACCTCGGTGACGGCCCACGAGATCTTTCATGCCTGGAACGTGAAGCGGCTCCGGCCGGCCGACATGGTGCCCTACGTCTACGACCGCACGGAGCCCACCGTCTGGCTCTGGGTGAGCGAGGGGATCACCGACTACTACGCCGACCTGGCCCTGGTCCGTGGCGGCGTCATCACGCCCGAACAGTTCTACGGCCAGACGGCCGACAAGATGGGCAAGGTGGCCGAGGCGCCGCCGACCGCGCTGGAGGACGCCTCGCTCTCGACCTGGATCCACCCGACCGACGGCAGCGGCTATCTCTACTATCCCAAGGGCTCGCTGGCGGGCTTCATGCTCGACGTGCTGATCCGGGACGCGAGCGACAACCGGCAATCGCTCGACGACGTGATGCGGGGACTCTACCGGACGACCTACAAGGCCGGCCGCGGCTTCACCGGCGCCGACTGGTGGCGCGCGGTCACAGCGGCGGCCGGCGGGAAGAGCTTCACCGATTTTGCCGCCAGGTACGTGGACGGGCGGGAGCCCTACCCCTGGACCCAGATCCTGCCGCTGGCGGGCCTCCGCGTGGTCACCGACACCCTGATGGAGCCGCGGATCGGGCTGGCGTCGGCTCTCGACTCGGCAGGGAAGGTGGTGGTGCGGCAGGTCATGCCGGGCAGCGAGGCGGAGGCGGCCGGGGTGCGGGCCGGCGACGTCCTGCTCGCTCTGGGCGATATCCCGATCACCGACTCGGACTTCGGCCCCAGGTTCCGGGCGCGGTTCGGCAAGGAGGATGGCCAGCCGCTGCCGATCCAGATCGAGCGCGACGGCCAGCGGCAGACGATCAACGCCAAGATCCGGCTGGTCCCCCGGGTGGAGACCCGGCTGGAAGCGGATCCGTCGGCGCCGGCCAAGGCGGTGCGGGTCCGCCAGGGGATTCTCAAGGGCACGACGGGATCCTGACCGCCGTCAGGCCCCTCCCCGCACAATGTTGAGGATGCGCACCGCCGGCTCTAGGGCCTGACCCTGGGCCGGCGCGGCGTTGATCTTCCGCACCACGTCCATCCCCAGGATCACGTACCCGAAGGCGGCGAAGCCCTGGCCGTCCGGGTTGCGCTTGCCGCCGAAGTCCAGCGCCGGCTGGTCTCCCACGCAGATGAAGAAGTCGGACGTGGCGGTGTCGGGGCCGTCCCGCGCCATCGAGATGGCGCCGTCGGTGTGTCGCCGCTTCGTGACGCTGGTGCGCTCCAGCTTGATCGGAGGGAAATCCTTGACCCGGAACGAATCGAGCCCGGCCTGGATGACCGCGATCTTGATCTTGCTGTCGGGCTGGTTGTCCGCCCGCACCGTGCGGTGGAACCGGCCGAACCGGTAGAAGCCGAGGTCGACGTAGCGGAGGAAGTTCGCGGCGGTGAGCGGGGCGTGGATGGAGTCGATCTCGACGGTGATGTCGCCGAGGTCGGTCTGGATCGTGACTCGGGGAAGTGCCTGGGCCCGGGCGGCCGGCGCGGCGACGAGCAGCGCCACCATCGGCACCACCACCGCTCCCCGGAGCAGCCTGCGCAGTGCCTTCGGCATCGCCGTTCGCCAACGCGCATCCATCACCGGGCTGCCCGCCTTCCCCTCGCTTGCTGATCTGGGTGCCTTCGCGGCCGTTCCCGGATGCTAACCCGCGCCGAACAGCTTGGCCAGATCGGCTGACGCCACCGGTACATCCGACGCCTGGAGCCCGGTCAGAAACGCCGCCCGCCCCAGCACGCGGGCGGCGGCCACGCCTCCGCCGCGCAGCTCCCGGATGCCGGTATCACCGCTCGACTTGCTCAGCTTCTGCCCGCCCGGCTTCCGGATCAGGGGATGGTGGAGGAAGACGGGAGGCGTGGGCCGCCGGAGCCGGCGGCCGAGCAGAAGCTGGCGGCCGGTGGATTGGAACAGGTCCTCGCCGCGGATCACGAGATCGACGCCTTGTCGCAGGTCGTCCACGACGACCGCGAAGTGATAGGTCCACTGGCCGAGGCGGTCCTGGAGCAAGAGATCCCCGCACTGCACCGCGGGTTCCTGCTCGGACGGGCCCAGCCGCCAGTCCTCGAAGCGCTCGACGCCCGGTTCGACCCGGAGCCGGAGGCCGCGGCCCGGTACCGCCGCCAGCGCCCGCTCGCGGCAGCGCCCGGCATAAGGCGTCTCCTGGTCGGCCACGTCGCCGCCAGCGCGCGCGAGATCGCGCCGGGTGCAGTCGCAGGCGAAGACCTGGTCCTGGGTGCTGAGCCGGGCGAGAGCGGCCTGATAGACCTCGTCCTCGTCGCTCTGGCGGTAGGGCGATGAACCGGCGCGGAGCTGGGCCGGTTCCCCGATGTCGGGCACCAGGCCGAGCCACTCGAGGTCGTCGAGCAGGGCCGCCTCGTAGGCCGGCCGGCAGCGCCGGCGGTCGTGATCCTCGAGCCGGAGGAGTACCCGGCCCCCGAGCGCCCGGGCCAGTCCCCAGACCCAGACGGCATTGGCCACGTGCCCGAGATGGAGATATCCAGTGGGGCTCGGCGCGAACCGGGTGAGCGGCCGGGCCGGGAGACGGGCGGACAGCGCCGCGAGATCGAGGACCGGCATGGGCGAAAGATCGCCCGACCCGGCGGCCTTGCGCGATCCCCCGGACCGCACTTCATATCCCCGTGTGCCGATCCGCGAAGTCGTCGTCCATTCGCTGAGCGACCTGATCGCCCAGACCACGCCCGAGCCCGATCCCACCTCGGGCCGGCGGCGGAGCACCGGCGTCTACCGCGGCGAGGCCGATGCCGGCTGCGCCCTGTACACCAGTCTCGACAAGCTCGGCGGCGCCGCCCGGCCCCACACCAAGGCCGAGCTCGAGGAGTACATCCTCCGGAGCTTCATCCGGTACTCCCGGCCATACTTCCCCAGCCCGCCGATCAACGACTGGGAAGTGCTCATCGCCGCCCAGCACCACGGCCTGCCGACCCGGCTGCTCGACTGGACGTACTCACCGCTCGTCGCCGCCCACTTCGCCACCGTGCTCCCGGGGGTGACCACTGACCGGGCGGTGTGGCGGCTCGACTGGAAGGCGGTCCACCGCCGCTTCCAGCTGCCGGAGCTGGCGCTCCTGATTCAGGATCTCGAAGGGATTCTGGGAGGGACCCGTCCGTTCACGCCGTCAGTCCTCTTCGCCATGCGGGACGAGGTCCGGCCGTTCGCCTGCATGCTGGAGCCGCCCTCGCTGGACGCCCGGATCGTGGCCCAGTCGGCCACGTTCACGCTCTGCTCCGACAAGCGGCAGCCGTTCGACCAGTTCCTCGATCACCACGGCCTGGGGGACACGCTCACGAAGATCGTCATCCCGGCCGAGGAGGCGGGCCGGTTCCGCGACCAGCTCGATCTGGTGAGCGTGGACGAGCGCCGCCTGTTCCCCGACCTCGACGGGGTCGCGGCCCACCTCCGCCGCTACTACTCCTGAGGCCCGCCGGTCAGGTCGCGCCTCGCGGCTTCCGGCCCAGCCATGCCTCGCGCAGCAGCCGCTGCTGGTCGGTCGGCGCGAGATCGATCTCGAAGCGGACCGGCTGTCCCTGCTCGTCCTCGACCAGCGTGATCCCGAGCTTGGCGTAATACTCCTTGATCGGCAGCCGCTGCGCGTCCCAGACGTAGCGGTCGAAGAAGTCGCCGATCTCGGGATAGGTCGTCGCCACCAGTGTGTCCACGAAGGTCGAATCCGAAAACGCCCGCCGCTTGCCATAGCGGTGCGTCAGCTCGA
>JBBRGH010000028.1:0-15237 GCA_038240915.1 Gemmatimonadales bacterium
GCGGGGTGGTCACCACCCGGGCCGAGAGGATGCCTTCGAGGCTCGTCAGCAGGTTCTCCGCGCGCCGCACGCCCCACGGATCCGGCGCGCCGTCCGGGACGGGACGACCCGGGGCACTCGGCGGGGACGGCTGGCGGGGACTGAATCCGGTCACGATGATCGTCGTCCTTTCACCTGCGCGGAGTGCACTCAGGGGTCATCATGCGACGGCGTTCCGGCCGGCGGCCTTGGCCCGGTAGAGCGCCCGGTCGGCACTCACCAGCAGGTCGCCATCCGACGGCCCCTGGGGATCGAACTCGGCCAGCCCGATGCTCACGGTGACGAGCCCGGCCGGATAGCCCAGCCGGCGCCCCACCCCCTCGATCCCGGCCCGGAGCGCTTCGGCTACCCGGGCGCCCCCCTGGAGATCGGTGCGGGTGAGGATGACCACGAACTCGTCGCCCCCGTAGCGCGCCGCCACGTCCGAGGCGCGGACCGCGTTCCGGATCTCGCCGGCCACCGCCCGGAGAATCTCGTTCCCCGCCTCGTGGCCGTACTGATCGTTCACTTCCTTGAACCGGTCGAGGTCGAGGAACAGGACCGCGAACCCCTCGGCGCTCCGCTTGCCCCGCTCGACCTCGAAGGCGAGCCGGTCGCGCAGCACCCGGTAGGTCGAGAGCCCCGTGATCGTGTCCACCGCCGCCGCCCGCTGGGCCTCGTCCGCCCGGCGCTCCTGGAACGGCGTGCACTGCCGCATGCTGGCGCGGCCCAGCGCCGCCGCCTCGGCGAACCGCGTGCAGGTGTCGAAGCCGCAGGCCCCGCAGTCCCACGGCCGCCCGTTGGGGCCGAGGCCGATCTGGGCCAGCACGCCCGCCACCGCCTCGGGATCGGGCACCGGCCGGCGGGGCTTGAAGGCGAAGGTGGCCCCGATGCTCGCCACCACGGTGCCATCCACCACCGGCTGCCGGCTCCGCGGCGGCTCGGTGCTGGCCAGCAGCTCCCGCCGCCAGTAGAGCTCCTCAGTGGGCCCGCTCAGCGGGTGGTCGAGCGCGCCCTCACTGCTCAGGATGTCCACGAAGCCGAGGTCGAGCCGGTCCACCGCCACCGCGCGGGCCACCGCCGGGAGCGCGTCGAGGCCGCGGATCTTCCGGAACCGCCGGCTCGAGTAGCGCGACTCCTCCAGCAGGGCCAGCGGGAGCCCGCCCGCCGCGCTCAGGTGGCGCCGCCGCTCCTCCGGCACCCGGTGGAACCAGGTGGGCTGCGTCAGCACGCTCACCCCGCGAATGCGGAAGAGCTGGTCCAGATCGCCGTACGTGATGCTCGCGTCGAGGTCGGGGCAGTTGACCGGCGGGCAGACGCCCGCGAACGCGATCTTGAGGCCCGGACCGTGCTGGGCTCGCAGGTATCGGGCCTCGGCCACCGCCGGCTGGGTCACCGGTGCCAGGTAGGGAAGGAGCTCGGGGTACTGAGTTCGGACCGTCTCGACCACCACGGGGTCCGTGGAGCGGATCAGGGTACCCCACGGCTCGTCTTCCCACAGTTTAAGATATTCTGCGGCAACGAGTTCGTCGCCGATGACGCCCCGAGTGACCGCGCGGAAACCAGCCTCGTAGCAGGCGTTGATCAGCTGCTCGGGCGTGGCCGGATAGAAGTGCGCCACCGATTCGGGGCTGAGGATGAGCACCCCCTCACCGGCCGAGGCGATGGCAAGAGCCCGGCCGATCTCGCCATTCACCTTGACCGCGCCGTGGGGACAGGCCGGCAGACACTGGCCGCAGCGGATGCAGGCCTCGTCCACCACCTGGAGCAGCAGTGACTCGTCCCCGGCAACCGCGATCGCATCCGTCGGGCATACCCGGACACAGGCCATGCAGGCAACGCACAGCTCGACGTCGATGACGAAGTTCAAGGGACCTGACCGGTCGGGGCTGGAGGGACATCTGTAATTTGACGGCCGACTTAAGGGCTGTCAATAGCCCCGCGACTGCAAAACAATGATACACCAGAACTTAGCCGCTGCTACGAAATCTTGCAGTCCGGGTGGATTCCCTCCAGCTAAATCATTCCAGGTGATAGGCTTTGATTTTCCGGTACAGCGTCCGTTCCCCGATCCCCAGGACCTCGGCCGCCCGCCGGCGGTTCCCCCGGTACTCCCGGAGGGCCGCCTCGATGGCCGCTTTTTCCACATCGGCCATGGTCATCCCGCTCCGGTAAACCACCTCGGGCTCGGACTCAGCCCCGTCCCCGTCGGTCAGGACATCGGCCACGCTGGTATGGTCGGCCAGCTCGATCACCTGGACCCGCTGGGGGTGCTCGTCCAGCCGCCGGCGCAGCTCCTCCACCTGGAGCTTGAGGTCGAGCAGGCTCCGGACGATGAACTCCAGCTCCTGCCCCCCCACCACCCGCCCCAGCCCGAGCCCGCCGCCTCCCAGCCGGACCGGCAGCAGCGTCGGCCCGTCCAGGATGTCGGCCGGGATGTCGGCCGCCCGGATCTCCTGGCCCGGCGCCAGCACCACCATGCTCTCGATCAGGTTCCGGAGCTGGCGGACGTTGCCGGGCCAGGGGGCGGTGACCAGCCGCTGCATGGCCTCGGGCATGATCCCGCGGAAGGTGCGGTCGTGGGCCCGGGCCAGCTCGCGGATGAAGCGGCGGACCAGCAGCGGGATGTCCTCCCGCCGCTCCCGGAGCGGCGGGAGATAGATGTTGAGGACGTTGAGCCGGTAGTAGAGGTCGTCCCGGAATTCGCCCAGGGCCACGGCATCGCGGAGCGGGCGGTTGGTGGCGGCCAGCACCCGGACGTCCACCTTGATCGGCTGGGTGCCGCCGACCCGGAAGAAGGTCCGGCTCTCCAGCACCCGAAGCAGCTTGACCTGGGTCGAGGGCGGGATCTCGCCGATCTCGTCGAGAAAGATGGTCCCCGTGTCCGCCAGCTCGAACCGGCCCAGCCGGCGCTCGGCGGCACCGGTGAAGGCGCCCTTCTCGTGGCCGAACAGCTCGCTCTCGAGCAGGGTGTCGGGCAGCGCGGCGCAGTTGACAGCGATGAACGGCTTGCCCCGGCGGGGCGAGAGGTCGTGGATCGCCTTGGCCACCAGCTCCTTGCCGGTGCCGCTCTCGCCCTGGATCAGCACCGTGCTCGAGACCGGCGCCATCTGCTCGATCTTGACCAGCAGCTCCTGGATCGGGGCGCTCTCGCCGCTGATCCCGGTTCGCTCCTGCAGCCCGCGCCGCTCGATCAGCCGGCGTGCAGTGGCCACCGCGTCGTCGGGCGAGATCGGCTTCATCATCGTTTCGGTCACCCCCAGCCGGCCCACCCGCTCGGCCCGCTCGCTGTCGGTGGGCTCGAGCAGGGCCAGGGTGCTGATCTCGGCGTCGCGCGCGAGGGCGGCGAGCTGGAGGGCGTGGGGCTCGTGGATGGCGCCGGTCAGGATGACCAGCTCGGGCGTCTCCCGCCGGAGGCTGCCGCGGACGTCGTCGAGCGAGGAGAACATCGCGGTGGAGAAGCCGGCCGCCTCGAACGCCGCGTTGAGCGGCACGGCGGTCGAGAGGTCGTCCATGGTGATGAGAAGGCGGGCAGCCATGGCGGGAAACTAACCGGCGGATTGGGCCGGGCGAAGGCGGGGAGGGCCGCCGGCGCGGATGCCCGGCGCTCCTGCCGCGCAGACGAGGCCGTCAGCGGCCGGCGCCAACCATCCGCTCGAAGGCCGCCCTGAGCCGCGGGCCGGCCCACGTCTGCGCGTCCTTCGCGTCCTGCTCCACCGCGGCCATCCCGAAGAACTCGTGGGTCGAGCCTTCCCACACCTTCCGCTCGACTCCCACCCCGGCCCGCTGGAGCGCCCGGGAACCACCCCTGTGAGATCGAGCCAGAAACGGCAAGGCGGGCCGGAGGGTGTCCGACCCGCCTGGAGTTCGGGGAAACCGCGCCGGCGGCGACAGGGTGCCTAAGGAGTCGCCGCCGAGGCCGGCACGAGGTGAGTCAGGTCACGCGGTCACTTGATGAAGGGACCGGCGATCGCCAGCACCTCCGCCCGGGTCAGCGGCTCGTCGAACGCCTCGGTCCCGTTCTTGACGCCGAGGTACTGGGTCACGTCGATGCCCAGCTGGGTGCGCTGGTCCTCGCCCTTGTAGACCGCCAGAATCGGCTTGGGGGCGGAGGGATACTGATTGGGTACCCAGCCGGTCTCCCCGCGCAGCCGGCGCACCTCGGAGGCGTGGCGGGCCTCGATCGAATGGATCGTGAGCGCGGCGGTGAGGTAGGCATTGTAGGGCTTGAGCGCGCGGGCCTGCCCCTTGTACGCCCGGACGCCGGTATCCTCGAAGCCCTGCGCCAGGATGGTGAACACCTCGTAGTGCTTGAACGGGTTGGGCAGCGCGCCCCCGGCGGTGAAGTCGAACGCGGGCTTGGGAACCGCCTGCGAGCCGAGGGTCTGCTTGAGAAACGCCACGTGCGCGTTCTCATGCCCCTGGATGGTCTCGAAGACGCGCCGCGCCTTGCCGGCGGGGATGACACCCGAGGCGACGCCCCGGTTGTAGAACGCCGCCTCCAGGTACTCCAGCGTGAGGGCGAAGTTGAGGACCTGGACCACGACGCTCGGCAGGCCGCCGGTGCTGGCAAAGGCCCGCTTGGCCGTGGTGGCCAGGACCACCGGCACGGCGGTGAGCGCGGCGGCGGTGGCGAGGTGCCCGCCGGACCGGAGCGCCTGGCGCCGGCTGGCGAGGCCGTCGAGGCTGGCGCGGTCGAGCCCCGCGAACAGGCGAGTGAGGTCCGTGCTCATGAGTCCATCTCCTGGGCGCTGGCGGTGAGCGCGGCCGCGCTGCCGGCGGTCGGGCTGTTGATGATCCTGAGGGGGGTGGCGAGGAACGGGCCGGCGCGATTGAGCACCTGCTCGAACGTCAGGGCCGGGTCGAACGGGGTGGGGGCGAAGTTGCGCCCGAACACGTCCCGGATGGCCGAGGCGTGCCGGCCCTCGACCGAGACGATCTTGCCGGCGACTTCGAGGTAGTCCCCGTTGCGCAGGAACTGCGCGGCGCCGTTATACGCGCCCACCCCGGTGTCCTCGAGCGCCTTGGCCGTGCCCAGCACCTGGGAGCGCGAGCCGAAGTCGATGGCGGAGAAATTGACGGCCAGCTTGGGGATCGCGGCGCTGCCGAGGGCGGCCTTGAAGAACTCACGGTGCACGACCTCGTGGTTCTTGATGTCGGCCAGGATATCGGTTTCCTCGGCGGTCGCCCCGGGATAGAAGGCCTGGACCACCGTGAGGTAGAACGCCGCCTCGAGCTGCTCGAGCGCATAGGCGAAATTGAGGATGCCGACGTCGGTGCCGACGTTGATGGTGACCTCGCTCTGGGCCCCGGCGGTCGCGCCGCTGAGGCTCGGCGTCGGGCCGGCGGCCGGCTCGGTCGGGGAGCGGTCGCAGGCGGCCAGGAACGCCACCCCGGCGGCGGCGCCGGACCATTTGAGGAAATTGCGGCGGGCGGTGAGACTCACCAGCCGCCGGTGGACGGCGTCCTCGCCATCCTCAGAAACGTGGGAGTGATCCATGGATACAGCTCCGGAGACGATTGCCCGGCAGGGGGAGAAGGAAGGGCGCGTGCGGACAGCCGCTCGACCATGGCCAGGCACATGATCGGGGGGCGTACGAACGGGGAGGGGCCGTGCTTACCGACATCGATCTCTTTCACACCCCAAGGGGCGAACCGGCAATCCGGGACGGCGACGAGCGGGAGGGGGTTACGCCGCCCGGTGACGGCATTACGCCGGCCGGGCGGGTTTGGATGTCCTCAGGCCACGATGAACTGGCCGGCGATGGCCAGGACCTGATCCTTGGTCAGCGGTTCGTCGAACGCCTCGGTGGCGGCGTCGTTGCTGAAGCTCCCGTTGGCGGCCTGCTCGCCGTCGTACACGGGCTGGAGCGCGGCGACGTCGGTGGTGGACCCGACGATCCATCCCTTCTGGCCCCGGATCCGGCGGACCTTCGAAGCGTGGCGCGCCTCGACCGAGTGGATCTGGAGGGCGACGGTGAGGTAGTCGTCGCTGCCGATCAGCGCCCCGGCCTGCCCCTTGTAGGCTCGGACGCCGGTGTCCTCGAAGCCCTGGGCCAGGGCGGCGAAGGTGGTGAAGTTGGTGAACACATCGCTGAAGGCCCCGCCGGCGGTGAAGTCGAAGGTCGGCTTGCTCACCGCGTCGGCGCCGAGGGTGGCCGAGAGCAGGGCGACATGGTCGCTCTCGTGCTTGCTGATCTGCTGGAACACCGCGGTATACTGGGCCGGAATGAGGCCCGCGGAGGCGAGCCCATCGGCGTAGAACTCGTCCTCCAGGTACTCCAGGGTGAGCGCGAAGTTGAGCACGTCAATGACCGCCTGGGGCAGGGCGCTGCCCTGACCGAAGGCCGACCGCGCCATCACGCCGAGAGCGAGCGGCACCGAGGCGAGCGCGATGCCGGCCGTGGTGCGGCCGGCGCTGGTCAGGGCGTCCCGGCGGGAGACTACCCGCTCCATCACGTCCGGCGCGACGGCGTCGAGGATCAGATCTGTCTTCATGAGTCCGCTCCTCAGGTGGTCGGCAGGTGGGAGGCGTCGATGGTGGTGGTGACGTAGGCGTCGGCGGCGGCGAGGACGGTGGCCGGGGCCTTGGCGCCGTCGAGGCCGGTGTCCGGGGCGACCACGTCGTCACCGGCGAAGGCCGCGGTGTCGGGCTCCAGCAGGTCGCGGATGGCCGAGGCGTGGCGCCCCTCCACCGAGACGATCTTGCCGGCCACCAGCAGATAGTTCGGGTTCGTGATCAGATGGCCCGCGCCGTTGTAGGCCGCGACGCCGAGGTCCTCGAAGGTGCGGGCGGCCGTGAGGACGCTGGTCCGGCTGGTGAAATCGATGCCGGAGAAGTCCACGCTCAGGTCGGCGATGGCCCCGCTCCCCAGAGCGGCCTTGAGGTAGTCGCGGTGGATGACCTCGTGGCTCTGGATGTCGCTCAGGATCTGCTGCTCGTCGGCGGTGATGCCGGCGTAGTAGCTGGAGGTCACCTTGGTGTAGAAGGCCGCCTCGAGTTGTTCCAGTGCGTACGCGTAATTCAGAATGCCGGTGTCGCCGCTGCCGAGGTCTACCGAGGTAGGCGGGGGATTCGGGTTGGTGTTGTCGGAGCTGCAGCCGAGAGCGAGGACGCCCACGCTGAGCCCGGCCCACTGGAGGAACTGGCGTCGGCCGGTGGCATTGGCGACCCGCCCGAGAAAGGCGAGCTCCGCCTCTCCGGGCCTGGGATGCTGATTCATGGAAGGACCACCTTTTGGGCTAGCGGGTCGGTGGCGCTGGGCATCGCGCCGAGGCGGGGCGACGGCGTACCATCCGTAGGCGCACCTGGGTGACTTCGTCTAGGTCCAACGACCTATACTTGGGGTTTCCCGGCAGGGCGTCCGTGTCGGGCATCACCGGACAACGTTGAACAAACGCCAGATGGGAGATGGGATCGAGGCATGGCTGAGAGTGACACGATCGCCCTGGTCACCGGCGGGGCGCGCGGCATCGGACTCGAGGTCTGCCGGCAGCTGGCCGAGCGCGGGATGACCGTGGTGCTTACGGCGCGGGAGCTGGCGGGGGCACGGGACGCGGCGGCCGGGCTGGCCGGGTTTCCGGGCCGGGTGCTCCCCCGGGCCCTGGACGTGGCGGACGAAGCCAGCCCGCGCGAGCTCGCGGCCGACCTCGGCTGGGCGCTGGGCCGGGTGGATGTGCTGATCAACAACGCGGCGGCCCCGGTGAACTGGTCGCAGACGGCGGGCACGGCGGATCTGCGCCAGGCCCACGCGGTGATGGAGACCAACCTGTTCGGCGTCTGGCGGACGACCCAGGCGATCCTCCCCCTGCTCCGCCGGAGCCGGCGGGGCCGGATCGTCAACGTGTCCAGCGGGGCGGGCTCCCACGGCGACCCCAGGTTCGGGCTGGCCGATGTTCCCGCGATTGCGAGCTACGCCGTCTCGAAGGCGGCGCTCAACGCGCTGACGGTCAAGCTGGCCCTGGAGCTGCGGGAGGATGGGATCCTGGTGAACGCGGTCTGTCCCGACCTGACCGCGACCGCGCCCGGCATGGAGGAGGTGGGCGCCCGGCCGGTGGCGGAGGGCGCGGCGAGCGTGGTCTGGGCGGCGACGCTGCCGCCCGACGGACCGACGGGAGGGTTCTTCCGGGACGGCCTGCCGCTGGCCTGGTAGGCCGCGGGCGGGCTAGTGGCCGGTGCGCTCGCCGCGAACCAGGTCCACCGCGTGGTCCACCAGATCGACCAGCACGGCGAGCCCGTCGCGCACGCCGCCCTGGCTGCCGGGCAGGTTGACGATGAGCGTGCGGGCACGGACGCCGGCGATGCCGCGGGAGAGGGCGGCCCGGGGGAAGCGCGGGTAGACCGCCATCCGGAGCGCCTCGGCGAGGCCGGGCGCCTCCTTGTCGAGCACGGCGCGGGTGGCTTCGGGGGTGACGTCACGGGGGGTCAGGCCGGTGCCGCCAGTGGTGAGGATCAGGTCGGCCCGGTCGCCGTCGGCCCAGGCGGTGAGCGCCGCGGCGATCCGCCCGGTCTCGTCGGGCACCAGTGTTCGCTCGGCCAGGGTGTACCCCCGGTCGGCGGCCCAGGCGGCGATGGCGTCGCCCGAGGTGTCGGCCCGCTCGCCCCGGTGGCCGGCGTCGGAAATGGTGAGGATGGCAAGGCGCATGAGATGATGGCGGCGGCCCGCCCTACTTCTTCACGCTGCCCTTGGTCCAGAACGGGAGCTTGACCACCTCGGCCGGCACGCGCTCGCCCCGGCACTGGACCTCGAACTTCGTGCCCGGCCTGGCGGCGGCGAACGGCAGGTAGGTGGTCCCGATGCCCACGCCGAGCGAGGGGCTCAGGGTGCCGCTCCGGACCACGTCCACGTCGCGCTCCTCGAGGTGCACCGAGTAGCCATGGCGGGGAAAGCCCCGGCCCTCGAGCCGGAAGCCCACCAGCTTCCGGGTGACGCCGCGCTGCTTCTGGGCCCGGAGCGCGTCCCGCCCCAGGAATGGCGCCCCCTTGTCCAGCTTCACGATCCAGCCCAGGCCGGCCTCGAGCGGGGTGATGGTGTCGTCGATCTCGTTGCCGTAGAGGGCGTAGCCCATCTCCAGCCGGAGCGAGTCGCGGGCGCCGAGGCCGATCGGCTGGGCGCCGGCGGCGGTGATCGCGTCCCACAGGGTCACGGTGTCGCGCTCGCGACCATAGAGCTCGAAGCCGTCCTCGCCGGTGTAGCCGGTGCGGGAGACGAAGCACTGGGCCCCGGCGATCTTGCCGACGTCGAAGTGGTAGTAGCGGATGTCCGTGAGCGGGATGCCGGCGAGCGGCTGGAGCAGCGCCTCGGCGGTGGGCCCCTGCACCGCCAGCAGGCCGACCTCGGCCGAGATGTCCTTGAGCCGGACGTTGATCCCGCCCTTCTGTCCGACGATGTGCTCCCACGCCCGGGCGATGTTGGACGCGTTGACGACGATCATCAGCTTGTCGTCGAAGCGGTAGACGGTGCAGTCGTCCACGAAGGTGCCTTCGGGCGTCAGCAGCGCGGAATACTGGACCCCGCCCGACTCGAGCTGGGACACGTCGTTGCTGGTGACCCGGTTGACGAAGGCGTTCCGGTCGGGGCCGGTGACTTCGAACTCACCCATGTGGCTGACGTCGAAGATGCCGGCGCCGGTCCGGACCGCGTGATGCTCGGCCAGGATGCCGCTGGGGTACTGCACCGGCATCTCCCAGCCGGCGAACGGCACCATCTTGGCGCCGAGCGCCGTGTGGCGGTCGTAGAGCGCGGTGCGCTGGAGCGCCGCGGGCGCCGTCACGCGGTACCCATCAGAGTGGCCATGAGCGCTTTCTGCACGTGGAGCCGGTTCCCGGCCTCGTCCCAGACCCGGGACTGGGGCCCTTCGAGCACGTCCTCGCTCACTTCCTCGCCGCGGTGGGCCGGGAGGCAGTGGAGGAAGATGGCGGAGGGATCGGCCAGGCGCATCAGGGCGGCGTCCACCAGGTAGCCCTGGAACGCCCGGGCGCGGACCTCCTGCTCCTGCTCCTGGCCCATCGAGGCCCAGACGTCGGTGGTGACGACGTGGGCGCCGCGGGCCGCCTCGCGCGGGTCGGCGGTGACCAGGATCCGGGCCTGGGCCTGGTTCCGGGCCAGAATGGCGGGATCGGGCCGGTAGCCCTCGGGACAGGCGAGCCGGAGCTCGAAGCCGAGGCTGCCGGCGGCGTTGATCCAGCTGTTGGCCATGTTGTTCCCGTCGCCGATCCAGGCCACCACCTTGCCGTCCCAACCGCCCAGGCTCTCGCGCACCGTCATCAGGTCGGCCAGCACCTGGCAGGGGTGGAGCAGATCGGTGAGGCCGTTGATCACCGGGATCGAGCCGTAGCGGGCCAGCTCCTCGACGTCGGCATGATCGTAGGTGCGGATCATGATGCCGTCGAGGTAGCGGGAGAGCACCCGGGCGGTATCGCGGATGGGCTCGCCGCGGCCGAGCTGGATGTCCCGGGAAGAGAGGAAGAGGGCGTGGCCGCCGAGCTGGAAGGCCCCAACCTCGAAGGAGACCCGGGTGCGGGTCGAGCTCTTGGCGAAGATCATCCCCAGCGTCTTGCCCTGGAGCGGGCGCTCGCCATACTCGCCGCGCTTCATCCGGACGGCCAGGTCGAACAGGGCGGTGAGCTCGGGGCGGGTGAAATCGGGGATCGCGAGGAAGTGTCGCGTCGGCTTCATAGACCGGGGGCTGAGGGCCGGGGTGTCGAGGTCGGGCAATTGTAGTCGCCCCGGCCCGCCGGGGCTAGCCCGCGGTGTTGCCGCCCGCCTGGTCGGCGCGCTCGTCGAGCGCCTGCGTGTAGCCGGTCTCCTGGACGGCGGCGTACAGCTCCTTCATCACCTGCTCGGCGCGGCGGGCCATCTCCTCCCAGGGGATCGTGTCGGGCTTGGGATTGATGTACCGCTCGTGGTCCCGGATCATCCTGGCGAACTCGGGCGGCGTCTCGCGATAGTAGTCCTGCAGCGCGAGCGTGATGTACTTGAGCTTGCGCGAGAGGTCGAAGCAGAAGGTGGCCAGCATGTAGAAGCGCTCGTCCGGGTCGGTGCCGACCGAGTCGAGCTTCGGGGTCAGCCCGCGCGTGTGCCCATCGGTGCCGGAGGCGATCATGCCGAGCTGCTGCGGGATGGTGGTGGTCATGGAGCACTCCTGGAGCGTGGGGGTCCGGACGAGTCGAGCGCGGGGAGGTAGAACAGGTCGGCGACGGACCACGAGCCGCCGAACGAGCGGCGCCAGCGCTCCGCGCCCGCCGAGTCTCCCCGGGCGTGGAGCAGCTGAGCGAGCAGGAACCGCTGGGGACCGACCGCCGTGAGCGGGTAGTTGGCGGTGTGGGACTCGGGAATCCGGGCGACGGCGCGCTCGAGCGCGGTCACGGCGCTGGCCGTGTCGCCCTTGAGGATCGCGAGCCGGGCCCGGAGCGACCAGCGGAGCGCCTCCGCCGACGGCTCGGACGGCGCCGCCGGCGGCGCGCGCTCGAGCCGGCGGAGCAGCTCGGTGGTCTCGGCCGAGTCGCCCTCGACCACGGCACGGTAGACCAGCGCCTCGAAGGCCTGGCGCAGATCGTCCCAGGGCTGGAGCGCGAAGTCGGGGATGCGCCCGGCCCGGAGCTGGGCCCGGGCCCAGTCGAACATCGGGGCGGCCCGGTCGCGGGCCGGGAAGCCGGCCAGCACGGCCTGGATCACCCAGGGGTCGATGGTGACCGACCGGGCCACCGAGTCCCAGCCGGCATAGCCCTCGGCCCAGCGCCCGGTCGCGGCGCGGATGGCCAGTCGGTAGTCGGCGCCGCGAAGCCGGTCGTCGGGCACCCGGTCGGCGCCGAGGAGGAAGCTGGCGGCGGTGTCGGCGAGGCGGAGGTCGAAGGCGCCGTGGGTCCAGGCGATGACCGCCTCGCTGATGGCCTGGCGGTCGGCCAACCGGAGGGCCTCGAGCGCGGCCCCGTGCTCGGACGGCGGGCCGAAGCGGAGCCGGACCTCGGCGACCTTGCTGGGACGAAAAGGATGGTCGTCCGGGAGCCGGCGGAGCGCGGTGGCGGCGGCCTGGCTGTCGCCGGCGTAGACCGCGAGGTCCACCAGGTGGTAGTAGATCTGGGCGAAGGTGCTGTCGAGCGCCACCAGGCGTTCGAGCGCGGGCCGCGCGTCCTGGGTGGCGGCGCCGCTGAAGCCGGCGTAGTGCACCAGCGCCTCGCCCAGCCCGAGCCAGCCGTCCACGTCGTTGCGGTCGTCGAGCACCGCGCTCTGGAAGGTGGCGATGGCGCTGTCGCCGTAGCCCAGCACCAGATACCGCTCGGCCCGGAGCAGCTGGGTCCAGCGCGGCGCCAGCCGGTCGGACCGGCGGAGGCCCGCGTCCACCGCCTCGAGCGCGGCGGCGAACTCGTGGCGGGTGCGCTCGTCCTCGGCCAGCCGGAGGTAGGCCAGCCCGCAGCTCGAATCGGCCTCGACCGCGGCGTGCAGCTCGGTCGAGGCGCCCGCCAGATCACTGGCCCAGAACATCCGCTGGCCTTGCAGCAGGTGGCCAATCGCCGGCATCACGTTGGTACTGGCCAGCACCGCCCCGGCGCCGCCGAGCTCGAGGCCCTCGTGCCGGGCCACCGTGCGGACCACATCGGCGGCGAGGCGGCCGACGGCGGCGTCCAGATCGGCCCCCGCGGCCGTGTCCACCGCGTGGCTCAGCCGCTCGCCGGAGGCGGTGGCGTAGAGGTCCACGCTGAGGCGGCGGCCGGCACCGTCGGGCTGCACCGTTCCGGCCACCAGGTATCGCCCCCCCTGCTTCCGGCCCCAGGCGAGCAGGTCCGCCAAGGGGACGTCGGGCCAGCGCTGTCCGCCCGGCAGCCCTGTCTCGGCGCGGGCGGCCCGGAGGCCGGGCATCCAACCGATCAGCTCGGCGAAGCGGGCATCGGCGCCCCGGCCGCCTGGCGCCGCGGTCGCGCTGTCGCCGTCGAGCGGCAGGACCACCACCGAGGGCAGGGCGGTCAGATCGGCCCGGGTCCGGCGTGCGGAGGAGAGCCCGAATCCGGCCGCGATCGCCACCACGGCCGCGAGGGCGACGAGGCCGGCCTTCCGCGCCGGCCCGGCCCCGGGCTCCCACCTGGCGGGCGCCCGCAGGGCGTCGGCAAAGGCGCCCGAATCGCGGAAGCGATCCTGCGGCCGCTTGGCCAGGGCCCGCTCGATCGCTTTCGCCGCCGCGGCGGGTACCTCGGGCCGGAGGGTGCGGATCGGGCGCGGCGTGGCGGTGCGATGCTGGGCGACGACCTCGCGCGGGGATATGCCGAGGAAGGGCGGCTGGCCGGTGAGCATCTCGTACGCCACGCAGCCGAGGGCGTAGATGTCGGTCCGGCCGTCGATGGGATCGCTGGTGGCCTGCTCCGGGCTCATGTAGACGGGCGTGCCGACCACAAAGCCGGTGCTGGTGACCCGTTCGTCGGTGGCGGCGCTGATGGCGCGGGCCACGCCGAAGTCGGCCACCACGGCGTGGCCGGCCACGAGCAGCACGTTCCCGGGCTTGATGTCGCGGTGGACCACGTCGAGCCCGTGGGCATAGGCGAGGGCGTCCGCGATTTCCCGGGCGATCGCCAGCGCCTCCTCCACCGGCAGGGTGCCGGCGCCGGCCAGCTTCTCGCGGAGCGACTCGCCCTCGATGTAGGGCATGACGTAGAAGAGGAGACCGTCGGTCTCGCCCGAGTCGTGCACCGGCAGGATGTGGGGGTGGGTGAGCCGCGAGGCGATGTCGATCTCGCGAAGGAACCGCTCGGAGCCGAGCGCGGCGGCGATATCGCGCCGGAGAATCTTGACCGCGACCAAGCGGCGCTGGCGGGTGTCCTCGGCGACGAAGACCGTGGCCATGCCCCCGCGGCCGATCTCGCGGTCGATGACGTACCGGCCGCCCAGGACGGTGCCGGCGGTGACGAGCAGGCTCATCTGCCCAGTATATCCGCGGCGCCGGAACCCAACCAGCCGGGGCGGCGGGGCGGGCTGCCGGCCGGGCTACAGGATGTAGCGCCGCAAGTCGTCGTCGTTCACGATCTTCGACAGCCGTTCCCGGACTTCGTCCGCCCCGAAGACGATCTTCTTCTGGTAGTCCGGCAACTCGAACAGCACCTCGTCCATCAGGGCCGACATGACCGTGTGGAGCCGGCGGGCGCCGATGTTCTCCATCCGGTCGTTGGCCACGAACGCCACCCGGGCGACCTCGGCGATGCCGTCGGCGGTGAACTCGAGCTCGGCCCCCTCCGAAGCGCAGAGCGCCTGGTACTGCTTGGTGAGCGCGTTCTCCGGCTCAGTCATGATCCGGATGAAGTCCTGCTCGGTCAGCGGCTGGAGCTCGACCCGGATCGGGAAGCGGCCCTGCAGCTCGGGGATCAGGTCGGACGGCTTGGAGACGTTGAAGGCGCCGGCCGCGATGAAGAGGATGTGGTCGCTCCGGACGTAGCCGTAGCGGGTCTGGACGGTGGACCCTTCGACGATCGGGAGCAGGTCGCGCTGGACGCCTTCGCGGGAGACGTCCGGGCCGCCGGCCTGGCCCCGCTCGCCTGCGATCTTGTCGATCTCGTCGATGAAGATGATGCCGTGGTTCTCGACCCGGTCGAGCGCCTCGTTCACCACGTCGTCCATGTCCACCAGCTTCTTGAGCTCCTCGTCCACCAGCACCCGGCGGGCCTCGGGCACCTTCACCGTGCGCCGCTTGGTCCGCTTGGGCAGCATCTCCTGCAGCATCTCGGTAAAGTTGAAGTCGGTCCCCTCGAGCCCCTGGGGCGGCTGCATCATCTCCATCATCGGGAAGCTCTGAGGGGTGACCTCGATCTCGACCTCGCGGTCGTCGAGCTGGCCGTCGGCCAGCATGGCCCGGAGCTTCTCGCGCGAGCGCTGGCGCCGCTCCTCCTCGACCGAGGACGCCTTCTCCGCCTTGACCTGCCCGGCGGAGCCGACCACGAACACCGACGAGCGGTCGGCCCGGTCCGCCTTCTCGGCCTTCTCCGCCGGGGTGGGCGGAATCGGCGGGAGCAGCAAGTCGAGCAGCCGCTCGTCGGCCCGCTGCTCGGCCTGGGGGAAGACCTCGTCCTCGCGCTCGGTCCGGACCATGTTGATGGCCGCGTCCACCAGGTCGCGCACCATGCTCTCGGCATCGCGGCCGACGTAGCCGACCTCGGTGAACTTGGCGGCCTCGACCTTGAGGAAGGGCGCGCCACTGAGCCGGGCCCGCCGGCGGGCCACCGCGGTCTTTCCGGCG
>JBBRGH010000029.1:0-14951 GCA_038240915.1 Gemmatimonadales bacterium
GCTTCGATCGTCGCGCGCTGGGCGGGATCCGTCGGGTCGAGCGCACCGCCGGCGCCGGTAAACCAGGAGGAGACGGGCAGCGTCACGCCCACCCCGATCGTCGCCGGCGTCCCGCCGGTGCCGACGACGACCGGGGCCGCGAGCTGTTCCTGGAACGTGCCCTCGATGGCGAGCGGCAGCCTGAACGGCCGGTCGGCGAAGCTGCCGCGGATCTCGATCGTCGCGTCGGCCGGCCACGCGGGCGCGGCCGCGCCGCCGGACGCGGGCAGCCGCACGAGACCGATCTCGACGACGGAGTAGCTGCCCGCCTGCACCTGCTCGGTGGCGATTGCGACCGCGCTCCCATCGAGCGGCACGTCGACGAGCGCGGGCACCTTCGCGGTCTCCGACCCGCCGTCCTGGCAGTCCGCACAACCGAACTGGTCGCCCGCGCCCAGCGAGGCTTCGCCGATGGCCAGGCGGAGCGCGGTGAGGGTGAGCGGACCAACGGTGGCGGGTGCAGCCTGGCTCGCCGCCGCCATCCGGAACGTGACGGGCTGCGTCGCGCCGGGCGAGGTGCCCTGGTCGCAGCCCGCGACCAGCGCGATGGCGGCCAGCGCCTTGAGGACGGGAGAGTGCAATGAGCGGCTCATGGGTGATGACTCCTCACGGTTGAATCGGAGAGAGCGAAGACGAGGACCGAGTCCGCGGCGGACTCGACACCCGGCGCGCCGGAAAGACGCCAAAGCACGCGATCGCCGACGACGAGCGTCGCCGCACGAGCCCGGCGGGGCAGACTGATCTCGACGCGCACCACGGGCGCGCGGTTGTCGAGGACGATGCGACCGGGGGACACGGTGTAGCTCACGTCGCCGCCGAACGCGCGGACGGTCGCGGTGCGCAGCTCGGTGCGCGTGAGGCGGATGTCCCCGGTGGTCTGGGGTCGCCGAAGGATGATGTGCACTGCCGTGTCCACGGCGATGGTCACCCCGTCGCTGACCGGCGCCGGCACCGGCCGGGTGGGAGGGGCCGCGGCGTGCGTCGCCGTGAAGCTCCGGATCCAGGAGCGGAACGGCGAGGCGGGCACCGCCGCGATCGCGGCACCGGCCGCCGTCAGGAGGATCGCGATCCCGGCCGCCACGGCGCGCGAAGACCCGGCGCGGACGGGCCGCCCGAGCGGAGCGACCGGTGCCGCGGCAGCCGGCTGGTCGAGGCACGCGATGAGCGCGCCGACCATACGGTCCGTTTCGGCCGGCCGGGCATACCGCGACCGGCACCCCTCGCACCGGACCAGGTGCGCATGCATGGCGGCGGTGTGCGCGGTCGAGCACTCGTCGTGGACGAGGGCGAGCAGGTCGGATTCAGTCGGGTGCACCGTGGATCTCCTCGTAGGCGCGACGGAACGCCTCGCTGGCGCGCCCCAGCATGGTGCCGACCCCCGTCTCGGCGACGCTGAGGGCAGTGGCGATCTCCCGGTAGCTGTACCCCGAGTGGCGAAGCAGCAGCATGTCGCGATCGCGCGGGGGAAGGCGATCGAGGACCATCCGCACCTCCCGGCGCCGCCCGTCCGCGAGCAGGTCCGCGTCCGCGGCCGGTGGCCTCCCGGCGTCCGGCCCGCCGTCGGGCCGGGCGGCCATGAGCTCGAGCCGCCGGCTCACCGACCGGCGATGATCCCGGAACAGATTGTTGGCGACCGAGACCAGCCAGGCCCCGGGTGCATCGGGGAGAGTCCCGCGACGATGGAGGCGCATCAGGGCCTCCTGCGCGAAGTCGGAGGCCAGCTCGGGATCGCCGGTGAGGCGCGTGAGGTAGGACAGGAGCCGCGTGAACTGCTGCAGGAAGACCCGCGAAAAGCTCGCGTCGAACACCGGCTCGGTCATGGTCGTGCCGCCGGCGTCGGCCAGGGGAGCTCCGCTGGTAATATGGAAACGACCCGGCTCGGCGGGCGCCACGTGGACCGTGCACACATCCTAGGATCGTCCCAGCCGCCGATTCGTGACGGGCCTAGAACGACCACCCCAGCTCGAGCCGAACGCCCCGGTGACGCGCTGGCACGAGCCGGGGGTCTCCGGCCCCATCGGTCCCGCTCAAGCTGAGCGCGTTGGGGTGGTCGAGGAGATTCTGGATGGTAACGGTCGTGGTAAGTCCCCGATTCGCGGGCCAGCCCCCGAGCCCCCAGCGCCGGCGGAGGCCCAGATCGAGCCGCTGGAGCGTCGGAAGGCGCGCGGCGTTGACGGAGCCGGCGAGGTTGGTGGGTGTGCCGGCGAGTTCGCCCTCGCCGGTCAGTGGATCGTTCGGCTGCCAGTCGAGTCCGGTGACGGGCGTCGTCGGCTGCCCGCTGCCGGCCGTCAGGCCGAGCCCGAGCGTGGTGGCGGCGTCCGGATGGACCACGAGCGTCGCGCGGGCGACCCGCGCGCGCCGAAAGCCGGGGATATAGGAAATGGAGCCCAGCGCCCGGGTCGCGCGGGCGACGCCCGCGGAGGCGGCGAACTCGATGGGGCCATGGACGACCCCGACCCGGACCGTCAGTCCCGCGGCGCTCCCCGATCCCGTCCCCACGGTCCCGCTCACGAAGGGTTGGCGCGACGACGGCGCGACGAGGAGCAGGTCGTGAAACCGGCGGGCGTAGCCGTCGAGCGCCAGCGTCACGCCCCGTCCCGCCCCGAGCTGCACGGCGGCGGTCAGGTTGTCCGCGCGGGCGACCGGCACCCCGGCCCCCGCCGCCGCCGCGGGCAGCTCCAGCCCGAGGATCGTTCCGAGAAACGACTCCTCGTTGCTCAACGACTGGGTGAATTGGTGCGAACGACCGACGCTCACGGTGCCGGTCAGGTGTGCCGCAGGGCGTACGCTCAGCGAGAGCCGGGGATCCACACCTCTCCATCCGGCCGTCGTGACGGCGGCCAGGAGCCCCGCGTCGAGCGCGACCGCGCTGGTCCATCGCCAGCGGCGGTCCACGAACGCGGACAGGATGGTCGGCGCGACCTGGACGTCGACGCTCGACACAGGTGACGGTCCCGAGCCGGCCGGGCGAGCGTGGTAGCCGGTCTCCAGCCTGCGCAGGCCGACACCGGCCGTCGTGCTGCCGCGGCGCTCGAACCAGGTGGCCTCTGCCCGGAGACCGAGCTCAGCGAACCGGCTCTCCACGGCGCTGGGGCGGTCGGGATCCCACCAGCCGATCTCCGCCGTGCTGCCGGCACGCCACGCCATCACGCTCGCGCTCCGCGCCCGGCCGGCGGTCTCCCAGACGAGGCCGTCGGTGCGGCTCGTCCACTGGAGTGCGTTCAAGGGTGACGACAGCGGCGCCCCGCTCGCCGGCGCGGCCGCGGCACCCTCGCCCTCGGCTTGCAGGGTGTCCGCGCGGCTTTCGAAGCCGAGCCGGTTGCCGCTCCGGTACGAGAGCGCGCGGAGCCGCCCCGGACCGAGGCGCACGGAGGCGGTGGCCAGCCAGTCGTCGTAGCCGGTCCGGCCGTCGAGGGCGGCGCCGGTGACGAAGAAGTTGCGGATGCTCTGCCGGCCGCTCAGCAGGACGCTCACCCGGCCTCGATCCATGTCGGCGCTGAGGACCTGGCGCACATCGTCGGGGTTCGCGGCCCCGCGGGCCAGCGTGTGGTCGCCGCCGGGCAGTGACGTGCGGACCGCCACGATTCCACCGAGCCGGCCCATGTCCTGCCCGGGTGCGCCCGCGGGGTGAACGGCGACATCCTGAACGACGTCCGGATTGACGGCGCTCCATGCGTCGCCGAAGTGGCTCGCCCCGTAGATCGGAAACCCGTCCAGCGTGACCAGCACGTGGTCCGCCGAGCCGCCGCCGAGGTGGAGCGTCCCACTCCCGTCGCCCCGTATCGCCGCCGTCGGGTCGGCCACCAGGGCGCCCCGCAGATCTTCGGTGCCGGGGACGGCCCGGAGCGCCCAGATCGGGCTCAGGGGCGCGGGGGGATGCGCGCCGGGTTGGTCCGCGGGTGGCTCCGCGGTGGCGCGCGTGCCGACTGCGATGAGCGGGGGCAGTTCCACCGGGTGCGCGGCCATCTCGACATCGAGCCGAAGGCTGCCGCGGGGCGGCACGCGCGCCGTCAGCTCCACCGTCTCGCGGCCCGGCATCCGGAACCGCACCGAGTGCTCGCCGGGCGAGAGCCCGACGATTCGGTAGCGGCCCGCGCCGTCGGTGGTGGTCCAGGAGCCGGCGTCGAGGACCTCGACGACGACCCCCGCCAGGACGCTCGTGTCCTCGAGGGCTCGAACCGTCCCGTCGATGCCCGAGTCCGGCGGCGCGGCCAGGAGCGTCTGGGCGACCTGCAGCACGCGGAGGAAGCTCACGACGGTCACCTTAAGGGATCCTCATGTCGGGAGCGTGACGGCCGCCCCGCTCCGAACGTCCCTTCGATCCTGTCCACGTCCTCGAGCAGACGGTTTGCCAAGGTGGTTGTCCGGTTGCCAGCCCGCGCGGCGACGGCACTGCGCAGGTGCCCGAGCTCGACCGTGACCCGCCGGTCGCCGGGGATCATTCGGGCCGGTCGCCCTCGCCCGGCCCGTCCTCGAACCGAAGCAGCATGCCAGGCGTCAGCACCGCCCGCAGGGCGTCGAGCGACGGCCGCTCGCGAAAGAGAAGCCCGACCGCGTCGGCGCCGCCATCGGGCGAGCGGACGGGCTGGATGGCCTCGAGCGTAAGGACGAGGGGCGGCGCTCCGACGAGGGCCAAGGGTTGGGTCTGCTGGCCGACGCGGGCGGAACCGCTCCGCGGGTAGCCGATGGCGATCGCGCCGCGTCCGTGCATATGGAACAGGCTCCGGACCTCGATCTCACCGCTCACGGGATTTCGCATGGCGAAGGTAACACGTTCAGGCGACCGGTCGCCCCGAAGCCTCGCGAAGCGCGCCGAAGGCCCGCGCCAGATCGGGCAGCTGATGGCTGGCGTTGAGGCCGCTCGGATTGGGCAGCACCCAGAGCGCGGCGCCCGCGAGCCGCTCCGGCTGCCGGCCGAACCCGGCGCGCGGCCGGTCGAACGCCCACCGGTACGCGCCGATGCCGAGCACGGCCACGACGCGGGGGCGGAAGCGCCGCACCTTGCGGGTGAGCCGGGAGACGCAGGCCCGCAGCTCCTCCAGCTCCAAATCGGAGGCCGCGGCGGCGGCGCGGGCGACGAGATTGGTGATCCCGAGCCCGCGGGCCAGCAGTTCCCGCTCCTCCCAGGGCGCGACCACGCGGTCGGTGAAGCCGGCAGCCTCGAGCGCGGGCCAGAACCGGTTCCCCGGCCGGGCGAAGTGGTGGCGGGTGGCAGCGGAGTAGAGACCCGGGTTGATGCCGCAGAAGAGCACGGCCAGCCCCGGGGCGATCAGGTCCGGGACGGTGCCGCCGGCCGCGGCGGTAACCTCGGCCCGGGTCGGCCGTCGCTCGGTCATGGTGCGTGTATCATCGCCGGCCCGGAGGTCAGGGGCAAACCTCCGGGCCGGCGTCGGCCCCCGCATTGGTGCCGGAACCAGCCACCCGGTCGCGCTCGGCAGCCAGGTGGTGCTAGCGCAGTTCGATCGGCGCGGTCCAGCGAAAGCTGCCCCACGCCATGGCGAGCGTGCCGTGGCGGGCGTCCCCCGGCTCGATCGCGATGGTGAACTTCTCCACCGGCGTCGCCAGGCTGTCCGACTTCATCGGGGCCGCGCCCAGATCCCGGGCCCGGCTGTACTCCGTCCCCCACTGCCCCGTCTGCCGGTTCACGATCAGGTCCACGCCGCGGAGGCGAGGGACGGTCCACAGGGTGTAGGTCCCCGCCGGGAGCGCCAGCCCGGCAAGGCTGATCGGCGCCGAGGTGGTGAGCTGGGTCGCGGCGTTGGCGCCCGTGCGCCAGACCCGGTCATAGGCGATCACATTGCCCAGCAGCACTCGGCCGCGCGCCAGCGGCCGGCCGTAGTCCACCGCGAAGGTGGCGGCGCCGATGGTGGCCCGCGCCGTGTCGCGCACGCTGAGCTGGGCAAGGCCGGTACGCCGCTCGGCGTCGGCCAGGCGGCCGGCGATCGCCTCGACGTCCGGCAGGGCCGCCGTCCGCTCAACGGCGACTTTGTAGGTGCTGCGCATCCCCGAGTAGCTCAGCATCCGCCCGGCGCTGTCCACCGTTATGTCGCCCGTGCCCGCCAGCCAATCGTGCCGCAGCTCGACCTTGCCGCCGGGTCCGGGATGGACGTAGCCCCGGTGCAGGACAAAGCTCGGGCCCGCGTCCCGGTCGGGGTAGAACTGGCGGAAGAGTACGCTGTCGCCCGGCGCGAGTCGGGTGGCGGCCGCCCGCCGGAGCGCGGTCGCGATATCAGCTCGATCACGCTGTACATCATGGAGACGTGGGGCACGGTGATCGCGCCGCCGGTGGCGAACGCGGTGTCGCGCACGCCCCCGCTGTCCTGGACCGAGATGGTTACCCGGTCGCGGGAGAAGTCGGCGGTGACCCGGCGTCCGCGCTCCGCCGGCGTCCGGCCGTCGGGCGTGCCCACGTCCATCACCATGTGCCGGATGGTGCCATCGGGATTGAGGTCGAACTCGGTGTGACGACGGCGCACGAAGGGCCAGCGATCCACGCCGTCGGTGACCAGCCGGGAGGGCGTCCGCTCGACCCGCTCGACGGAGACGGTGTCGTTGCCCAGGGTGGTGACGAAGCCGTAGCGCTCGGGGGGCGTGGCGTTGCTGCAGGCGAAGACGAGGAGCGGGAGGAGGGCCGACCGTCGCATCCGGGAGCCTTGCTGAAGGGGTGAGGCCGTGCGGGAACTCCGCGTGGGCGACGGCGCCGCCGACAGGAGAGACTACGGGATGCCCTGACCCCCGGTTTCCGAGATCAGGCCCGCCGGCCGGGGCAGCGTGTCACAACCGGGCCGCTCCCGCGTTCCCTAGCTATGTGTGGCATCGTCGGCGCGATGGCGTCCCGCCCGATCGACCCCGGCGTGCTCGATCGGATGCGGGACGACCTGGCCCACCGAGGGCCGGATCATGCCGCGTCCTGGCGCTCGCCCGACGGACACGTCGGGCTCGGCCACCGCCGGCTGGCCATCATCGATCTCCGCCCCGACGCGAATCAGCCCTTCGCCTCGCACGACGGACGCTTTCAGCTGGTCTGCAACGGCGAGCTGTACAACTACCGGGAGCTGAAGCGGGAGCTGGAGACGCACGGCGTACGCTTCCGGACCCGGAGCGACTCGGAGGTGCTGCTGGAAGCGGTCCGCCACTGGGGCGAGGGCGCGCTGGCGCGCTTCTCCGGGATGTTCGCCTTTGCGCTCTGGGACCAGACCGAGCGGACCCTGTTCTGCGCCCGCGACCGCGCGGGCGAAAAGCCGCTGTACTACGCCACGCTCGGCGGCACCTTTCTCTTCGCCTCGGAGCCCAAGGCCTTCCTCTCCTGGCCCGGCTTTCCCCGGCGGATCAGCTACCCGGCCCTGCTCGACTTCCTGGCCTACGGTTTCGTGCCCGATCCCAAGTGCATCTGGGAGCACTGCGCCAAGCTCCCGCCCGGACACTGTCTGGTGGTGCGCACCGGCGCCGACGGGCTGCCGCAGGTGCCGGAGCCGCGCGCCTGGTGGGACTGGCGCTTCCATCCCGAGCCGGACGAGCGGGACTGGACCGGCCGAGTACTGGGGACGCTCACCGCCGCGGCCGGCGAGATGGTGGTCGCCGACGTGCCGCTCGGCGTCTTCCTGAGCGGCGGCGTCGATTCGTCCTCCGTGGTGGCGGCGCTGGCCCGGGGCGGCAGCCCGGTCAAGACCTTCACCATCGGGTTCGAGGAGGCCGGGTATGACGAGCGGCCCTGGGCGCGGGCCGTGGCCGAGCGCTATGGCACCGAGCATCACGAGCGGGTGCTGGCGCCGGGGGACGTGGGGGTCGCACTCGAGCGCCTGCTCTGGCACTTCGACGAGCCCTTCAGCGACCACTCGTTTCTGCCGCTGTACTACCTGGCGCGGGCGACCCGGGACGCCGGGGTGGTCGTCGCCCTCTCGGGCGACGGGGCGGACGAGACGCTCGCCGGCTACCGCCGGTACAGCCGGATGATGCGCCGGGTGGGAATGCGACGGCTGCTGCCCGACCGACTGCTGGGGCGGCTGGCCCGGAGCGCCGGGGGCCATCTGGATCCGGCGAGCCGGATCCGCCGGCTGGCGTGCAAGTACGGCTACGACCCGGCGGGCATGCTGACCGGGATGCTCACCCACGGGCTGTCGACCCCGGCCCTGGCAGCCCATGCGCGCGGCCCATTGGCGGAGGCGATCCGGCACTACCATCCGGGGGACGTGATCACCCGGCTGGTGCGGGAAGCCCCGCCGGAGCAGGTCGGGCTGGTCAACACGCTTCGCTATCTCGATTTCAAGCACACGCTGGCGGGCGACGTCCTGGTCAAGGTCGACCGGGCCTGCATGTCGGTCGCGCTCGAGGTTCGGCCCGTCTATCTCCATCGCGACATGCTGCAGCTGGCCGGGGCCATTCCCGGCGACCAGCTGGCCGGGCGCAAGCACACCAAGGAACCGCTGAAGGTGGCCCTGGCGAGCTGGCTGCCGGCGGCGAACATCCGGCGAGGGAAGCAGGGCTTTCTCGCCCCGATCGACCGCTGGCTCCGGCAGTCGCAGGGTGCCGGGTGGACCGAGGGCGCGGACAGCGTGCTGCCGGAGCTGCTGGACCCTGCCCTGCTCGGAGGTCTCACGCGCGGGCCCCGGGATGCCCGGGCGACGCCTCGTGCGTCGCACCAGCTCCTGATGCTGGACCACTGGCTGGCGCGGTGGACACCGGCGGGGTGAGCGGCCGTCGGCCGTCGATTGGCGGCCGTCAGTAGCCGGCCGCCATGCCGTCCTTGCGCGGATCGCTCCCGGCGGCGAAACCCCGGGGCAGCCGCACGATTGCCTGGGCCCCGCCGAACGCGCCCGAGGGCTGGTCGGCCAGCACGTGCCCCATCGCGGTGAGGGCCGCGCGCACGCTGTCGCCGATCGGCGCTTCGAGCGCCACCCGCTGCCCCTCGAGGTGGCGGAAGCGGGGCGCGTCGATGGCGGCCTGCAGGTCCATGCCGAAGACAAAGTAGTTGAGCAGGAACTGGACGTGCCCCTGCGCCTGCATCCCGCCGCCCATGAGCCCGAAGCTCATGTACGCCCGCTCGCGCCCGTCGACGGTGCGGGTCACGAACCCGGGGATCAGCGTGTGGAACGGCCGCTTGCCCGGCGCCACTGTGTTGGGCAGGCCCGGGGTCAGGGTGAACCCAGCCCCACGGTTGTGGAGCACGAAGCCGGTCCCCGGTACCACGATCCCTGACCCGAAGTAGTCGTAGTTCGAGTTGATGAACGAGACCATGTTCCCGCCGGCGTCGGCGACGGTGAGGTAGATCGTCTCACTCTGGGTGCGCAGCGGGCCCGGGTCCACCTGGACCTGCGCCCGCGACGGGTCGAGGTGGCCGCGCCGCTCGGCGATGAACCGGTCGGTGAGCATGTCCTCGGCCGACAGATCGAGATGCCCGGCATCGCCGACGAACCGGTCGAGGTCGGCGTAGGCGAGCTTCTTGGCCTCGATCAGGTGATGCAGGTAGGGCGCCGTATTGTGGCCCATCGCCTGGAGGTCGTACGGCTCGAGGATGCGCAGCATCTCCAGCGCGGCGACCCCCTGATTGCTCGGCGGCAGCTCCCACACCCGGTAGCCGCGGAACGGCACCGAGATCGGCGTCACCCAGGTGGGAGCGTTGCGCCGAAGATCGCCGAGGGTGACGAAGCCGCCCAGGGCGGCGAGCCGCGCCACGATCCGGCGGCCGAGGGCGCCGCCGTACAAGGTGCCGATGCCGCGGGCGGCGATCTCCCGCAGCGTGCGGGCGTAGTCGGGATTCCGGAACCACTCGCCGGCCATGGGCGCGGCCCCCCCGGGCAGGTACGTCGCGGCGGCGGCGGAGTCGCGCGCGAGAAAGCTGGTCTCGCCGGCCCACTGCCCGGCGATGATGGGCGAGACGGGGAAGCCGTTCTGGGCGTAGCCGATGGCGGGCTCCAGCGCCTGGGCGAGCGTCCGCCGCCCATAGGTGCGCACCAGCAGATCCCATCCGGCGAGCGCGCCGGGAACGGTGACCGAGAGGACGCCTTGCTGGGAGCCCGGCTGGAAGCCGCGGGCGAGCAGCGTGTCCCGCGTCATCAGCGAGCCGGCGCGCCCGCTCGCGTTCAGCGCGACGAGCTTCCCCTCGCGGGCGAGCCAGACGAGGGCGAACATGTCGCCGCCGATGCCGGTCATGTGCGGCTCGGTCACGCTCAGCACCGCGGCGGCGGCGACCGCGGCGTCGATGGCGTTGCCGCCGCGGCGAAGGACCTCGAGGCCGGCCTCGGTGGCGAGCGGCTGGCTGGTGGCGACGGCGCCGTGGGGCGCGTAGACGGTGGAGCGGCCCGCCAGGGTGGTGGGGCGCTGGGCCGGGAGCGTGGCGGGCATGGCGAGCAGCGCGGCGAGCGTGGCGGCGGCGATCAGGCGGCGGCGGGGCCTCTTGTCGTCGAGGGAAGAATCGGCGGCGCGGCGACGTGGTCGCCTCCGGGCGCGATCAGCCACGGGCACGGGACGCGTTCAGTGCGACGGCGGCGCGCACGAGCGCTTTCAGGGCCTTCGTGTCAATCTTCTCGCCCTCGTGGATGTCGATGGCCCGCCGGGTATTGCCCTCGAGACTGGCGTTGAAGAGACCGGCCGGATCCTCCAGCGCGGCCCCCTTGGCGAAGGTCATCTTCACCACGTTCTTGTAGGTCTCGCCGGTGCAGATCAAGCCGTCATGCGACCAGACCGGCACCCCTCGCCACTTCCACTCCTCGACGACCTCCGGATCGGCCTGCTTGATCAGGCCGCGGATCCGCGACAGCAGTTTGCCCCGCCAGTCGCCCAGCTCCTCGATCCGCTGGTCGATCTTCCGCGACGGCGAGTTCCCCTTCCGAGACGGGCCCTCGGTCATGCTGCCTCTCTCTGTCGGTTTCTGGTCGCTTCCGTCCGGCCGGCGGCCATGATGCCTCCACGCGGGGCGGCAGCGCGGGCTGCCGAATAGCCCGTCTACCAGGGCAGGCGAGTATTCTGCGACGCAACGAGCGCCCAGCGGTCTGCCTGCCACAGATAGACCTGCAGGAAGCGGAGCTGAAAGTGGAATTGCTCGGCGCCCTGCTCTCCCTGCAACGCACTGATCCCGGTCACGAGGCCGATCTCCCCGATGATCCGGGCCTGGAGCTCACTCAGCTCCACCTGGGTCAGGCGGATCTCACCGTCGGCATAGGCGCGAAGCACGCCCGTGCGATCCTGCGTCCGCCCGACCTGGTCATGGCCCTGGTAGTCGGCGGCGAGCAGTTGCCCCAGCGCCACTACGTCGCCTTGACGTTCGGCGGCGGCCAGCTGCTGGGCGGCATCCAGCAAGGAGTCTGTGGTGGGACCGGCGGTCACCGGGGAAGCTTCGCCGCGAGGATCTCCACCTTCTCGATCGTCGGCCCGGTCGACAACAGGTCCGGGGCCTGCGCCATCAACGCCGCCGCCACCTGGCCGGCCAGGTGCGCCTGGCGCCCCGCGTCGTCCGGAAAGGTGTCGAAGATCCCGAAGGTCGTGGGACCGAGTCGGAGGGCATACCAGGTGGTGGTCGCCGGCTCCTGCTCGACGATCGCCAGGCCCCCTTCCAGGAATTGCGCGACGGCGGCCTCCTTACCGGGCTTGGCCTCGAGACGCACGAGCAGGGCTGTCCGCACGTTGGCGGGGGCCTTTGTTGCCGGCGACATGGATCACACTCCTTCTCAGAGGTTGTTGTAGGGGGACGGGCCGCCTGCGCCGATCAGCGATGGGCGGGCCGCCGCATGCCGGAACCGCCCGGCGCCGCTAGCTCGCGTCGCCCTCGGACCCGCGAGGCGACGGCCGGTCCGGGTCCAGGTCCGCCGCATACGGATCCACGCCCGTGCGGGCCGCGCCCAGCAGCAGCCATCCGATCACCACGTTCCCGAGGCCCAGCCAGACCGGAAGGCGAACGCGATGGGCCCAGGCCGGCCATCCATGGGCATCGACGCCGCGAAGGCCGAGCAGAATGAGCAGCGCGCCCGCCGCGAGCAGCAGCGGACCCAGCACCCAGCCGACGACGCGAAACAGCGGACGGACCGGACCGGATGTGAGCATGCGAGGCCAGGCTCCCGGGCAGCAGACGGATCACATCCCAAGGTACACCTGTTGGAACATATGATCGCTCACTCCAGGGACCAGCCGGGGCCCGACGCCGAATGGGCGTCGAGCAGCTCCGCGGTCACCAGCCGCCACGCCCGCCCTCTCCCCTCCCACGCCCCGCCCCTCATTACTTTCCCGGGATGACCGCCCCCGTCCGTCCCGAGGTTTGGCTTCGCGGCCCCCTGCCGAACATCGACCCCGTGCTGCTGCCCGCGGCCCATACCTTGGTGCAGGTACGCGAGGACCTCGCCATCGCCTTGGCGGGGGTCAGCGAGGCCGATCTCTGGGCCCGGCCCGGCGGCGCCGCGTCTGCCGGGTTTCACCTGCGGCATCTGGCCGGCAGCCTGGAGCGCCTGCTGACCTACGCCCGGGGCGAGAAGCTCTCCCCGTCGCAGCTCGCCGTCCTCGGCCGCGAGGGCGAGGCGAGCGCGGACGCGGCGGGCCTCCTGGCCCAGGCGGAGGCGGCGATCGACCGCGCCTTGGAGCAGCTCGAGCGGACGCCGGCGGCCAGCTTCGGAGAGATCCGCCCCGTCGGCCGCGCCGGACTTCCTGCCACGGTGCTGGGCCTGATCGTGCACGCCGCCGAGCACAGCTCGCGGCATACCGGCCAGCTCATCACCACGCTCAAGATCGCCCGCGGGCTTCGCCCGACGCCGGCGGCCTGAGCCCCGCATGCCCGCCGAAGCCCTCGCGCACTACCTCCAGGAGCATCTGGCCGGCTCGGTGGCCGCGCTCCAGCTGATGGAGACGCTGGCCGATCACGAGCGCGGCGGCCCGCTGGAGGCGCGGCTCCGCGGGCTGCACGCGGAGGTGAGCGAGGAGCAGGACACCCTCCGCGACATCCTCGCCCGGCTCGACGGCGGGGAGAGCCGGCTCAAGCAGGTAGCCGGGTGGCTGACGGAGAAGGCACACGTCGCCCGGCTGGCGCTGGCGGAGCGAGCCCACCCGGCCCTGGTCCGGCTGGACGGGCTCGAGTCGCTGGCGCTCGGCCTGCAGGGCAAGCTGGCGCTGTATCGGGCGCTCGCGGCCGCGGCCCCGGGTGAGCCGCGGCTGGGCGGCTATCCGTTCACGGCGCTGGAGGCGCGGACGCTGCTTCAGCATGCGATGGTCGAGCGCGAACGGATGGCGGCGGCAATGGAGGCGTTCGGCGGGGCGGCCGACGGGGCTTCCGGCGGCGAGGGGATCGAGCGATGATCGTGCGCCTCTGGCGCGGGCTCGCCCTGGCGCTCGCGCTGACCTGGCCGGCGGCGGTCGGGGCCCAGACGGTCGTGTACCGGGACACCACGGGCCAGTCTCCCGCCGCACCGGCCGACAGCGTCCCTTCGGCCACAAACGTCGCCCCGCCCTCTCCCACCGTCGTGCAGTTCACGGCGCCGGTCGATACCGCGCTGGCCCGCGCCTGCGCCGATGCGCCGGCCGGCAGCGAAGCCCCAGGCCTTCTGTCGGTGGTCTTTCGAGCCGGGCCGAGCGTCACGGACAAGGCGGCCGCGGCCAAGGCGGTCGGCGGCGCGATGGCTGGGGAGACGGGGTACGGCGAGGAGTACGTGAAGCTGGCGGTGGGCTCGGGCCCGCTGACGGTGGTGGCCGACCGGCTCATTCGCCAGGATCCGGTGGTCCGGGTGTCGCCGGCGCCCTGCCCGCCGCCGCCCGCGTCGCTGCCGACAGCGGTGCCCGGCGCCCCGGCGGATTCGGGCGGTGCGGCGGCGGGCGGCGCGAGTCCGGCGCCGTCCTCGCCCTGAGCCGACGAGCTACGACCGATCCACCTTCCGCTGGCTCCCCGACGGCCGACGCCGGGGCACCATATCCTCACCCCACACGCCGCGGAGCAGCCGCAGGCGCCGCTCACCGGTATGCTCGCCGGCACGCGCCTCCCGAGGGCGCTCGCGCGCCCCGCCGGCATCGGTAGGCGGGATGATTCGGGGAGCGGACGAGCGATTGTTGACGGAACCCAAGCGCACCAGCCGGCTGAAGTCCGCTGAAGCTACGACGAGCGGCGAGCGCTCAGCCGTGATCCGGCACACCGTCGGGACCGACGGTGGTCCGAGGCGACTTGCGTCGGTCGAGCGAGTGCTGGACCGTGGCCAACAGCTCGTCGCGGGTGAACGGCTTGGCGAGGAACTGGACCTGGAGATCGGTGAGGCCGTGCGCCGCAAGGACCTCCGCAGGATGCGCGGACATATAGAGCAGACGGAGCGAGGGCCAGTGGGCCAGGATCTCGCGGCCGAGCGAGACGCCGTCCACTACCGGCATTACCACGTCGAGCAGGATCAGGTGGATGTAGCGATGGGCCATGTCGAGCACGCTCATCGCCTCGTCGGCGCTGGCGGCCTCGAAGACGCGGTAGCCCTCCTCGCTCAGGATGCGGTAGGCGACGCGGCGGGTGATCCGCTCGTCGTCCACGACCAGAATCGTGGTCCCCGGTGCTGGGAATGGAACGCCCACAGCGGCCCCCTGGACTGAGTCGACGGATCGGCCGTTGCCGGGCAAGGCCAGACATAGGCAAGGTAGGCCTGACGAGGGCGACCGCGTGTGATGGCGGTCACGGGTCGAAGAACTTCGCGTCCGGCAGGAGTGAGTACGCGGGGTGGGAATCGAACCCACATGGGACGAGGTCCCAGCTGCAGGACCTGTCGAATTTATTGTTGCAGAATGCGGACGATGTCAGCAGGTTTTCCTTTAATCGATTGACAAAGCCACTACGCGATACTCTGACGTGGTAGTAGGGACGTGATTTCATCTACTGACCTTCCTGACAGCCTCGTAGGTCGAACCCGCCCGGGCGGCCTCCAAGTGCTCGCGCTCATCGACTACAGTCAGCTGGGGCCACTTTA
>JBBRGH010000030.1:0-14849 GCA_038240915.1 Gemmatimonadales bacterium
GGGCCGGCGGGGTTGGTGACGTTGATCTTGATGGCATCCCGGCGGACGCCATCCACCGCCTGCACCGCGGTCCGGGCCTGGCGGACCAGGGTGGCGGGATCCTCGGGCGCGAGGAGGAAGGTGAAGCTGACGCCGCCATCCTCGGTCACCGCCAGATCGCGGACCATCCCGGCCGAGAGGAGATCGTTGTCCAGCCGGGAATTCCGGATCGCGGCCAGCGCCGCGACGACGCGGGCCTCGAGCGACACCGCCACTAGACCGCCTCCACGTGCTTGACCTCGGGTACGGCCTCGCGGAGGCGGCTCTCGATCCCCTGCTTGAGGGTGATGGTCGAGGCGGCGCAGCCGTGGCACGTCCCGCCCAGCCGCACCAGCAGGACGCCGTCGCCCTCGTCGAAGTCCACCACCTCGACCTGGCCGCGGTGCGAGGCAATATAGGGACGGAGCGTATCCAGCGTCTTCTCGATCCGATCGATGGGGTCCATGGGCTCCACTGCAATTCCTACTGAGTTACTCGGTAATATAGAGGGCGCGGGGACCCGCTTCAACGTCTCCAGCGGTGCGCCGGGTGCCGTCCGCCAGATAGCGGCGCGCGGCGGTGAGCACCAGCGACTGGACCTCCGCCAGCGAGCCCGGCAGCGCCAGGCCGGCGGCCTTGGTATGGCCGCCGCCGCCGAACGGCTTGGCGAAGGCGGCAACGTCCACGTCGCCCACGGAGCGGAGCGACACCTTGACCCGTCCCTGGCTCACCTCGCGGAAAAGCAGCGCCATCCGCACGCCCTCGATCGAGCGAGGAAACTCGACCACCCCTTCGAGGTCGTCGGACGAAACGCCCAGCCGTTCGATCGCGCCCGGCGGCACCGTCACCCAGGCAAGGCCGTAGTCGGGTTCTACCACCAGGGTCTGCAGCGCCTCCGCGAACAACCGCGGCCGGCCTTCGGGTGCCCGGGCGTAGACCTCGAGATAGATCTGCTCCGGATCCACGCCCGCCTCCAGCAGCTCGGCCGCCACCCGGAGTGTGCGCGGCCGGGTGTTGCTGAAGCGGAAGCCGCCGGTGTCGGTCAGGATCGCCACGTACAGGCCGCGCGCGGACGCCTCGGTCAGGGGCCAGCCGTTGGCCACGGCCAGCTCGAAGACGAGCTCGCCCGTGGCCGCGGCACCGGCGTCGAGATAGCGCGGCCCGGCGGGCAGGACGCCTTCGCTCACGTGGTGGTCCACGCAGGCGACGGGGACGCCGCGGGTGCGCACGGTCTCGCCCAGGTTCCCCAGGCGGCCCAGGTCGGAGATGTCGAGCACGACGATGACGTCGGCGCGGCGGAGCTCGCGGATGGCCCCGGGCGTCCGGTCCACCCCGGGCAGGTCCTCGAACAGGAACCCGAACCGTGACGGCGTGGGCGTGGGGTTGGTGATGATCGCGTCGATCCCCCGGTCGCGAAGCAGGTGGGCCAGACCGGCTTCGCTGCCGAGCCCGTCCCCGTCCGGATTGACGTGCGTGGTCAGGCAGACGCGCTGGCCGGGGATCAGGGCCGCGGCCAGGGTCTGCGCGGCGGCGGTTCGGTCGGGAAGGAGGCTGAACGGCATGGGGTTAACATAACAGGGCGGGAAGCGGGGAATGGTGGGGTCCGAACGCCCGCGCGGGGGGCGGCACCCGTCGCCGCCCCCCGCGTGGTCCCAGGCCTGCGCAGCCGTCTACCGTCGGGCTTGCTGGACCTTCGAATGCTGGCGGCCGTAGAGGAAGTAGATCGCCAGGCCGAGACCCATCCAGATGATGAGCCGCGCCCAGGTGTCCACCGGCAGACCCGCCATCAGGTAGAAGCAGGCCAGGATGCCAAGGGCGGGCACGAACGGCACCAGGGGGGTGCGGAACGGCCGGGGCCGCTCGGGCTCGGTGTAGCGGAGGACCAGCACGCCGGCGCAGACGATGGCGAAGGCGAGCAGGGTTCCGATCGAGACCAGCTCGCCCAGCAGCCCGATCGGGAGCAGGCCGGCGAAGATCATCGCCGCGACGCCGGTGACGAGGCTGGCGATGTACGGCGTTCGGAACCGGGGATGGACCTTGCCGAAGATGGGTGGCAGCAGGCCATCCTTCGACATCGTGTAGAAGATGCGCGGCTGCCCCAGGAGCATCACCAGAATGACCGAGCTCAGGCCCGCGATAGCGCCGATTTTGACCACCGGGCGGAGCCAGGCCAGGCCGGGGCCGGCCGCGTTGATGCCGACCGCGATCGGATCGGGCACGTTGAGCTGGGTGTAGTTGACGATGCCCGTCAGCACCAGTGCCACCACGATGTAGAGGACGGTGCAGATGGCGAGCGAGCCCAGGATGCCGATGGGCATGTCCCGCTGCGGATTGCGGGTCTCCTGGGCGGCCGTCGAGACGGCGTCGAACCCGATGTAGGCGAAGAAGATCACCCCCGCGCCGCGGACCACACCGTCCCACCCGTACTTGCCGGGGCCGGCCGCCGGCGGGATGAACGGCACCCAGTTACTCCGGTTGATGTAGGCCAGCCCGAAACCGATGAACAGGAACACGACCGTCAGCTTGATGACGACGATGATATTGTTGAACCGGGCCGACTCGGAGATGCCGACGATGAGGAGGATCGTGACCAGGGCCACGATGATCATCGCCGGCACGTTCAGTACCGCGCCGGTACGGGACCAGCCTTCGGTGAACAGGCGCCAGACGTTGAGTCCGGCATCGGGGGGCGCCGTGTGGGTGTAGGGCGCGGAGGTGTACTCCGGCGGGATGTTGATCCCGATGTCCTTGAGGAACGACACCACGTACCCCGACCAGCCGACCGCCACCGTCGAGGCGGCGAAGAGATACTCGAGGATCAGGTCCCAGCCGATGATCCAGGCCACCAGCTCCCCGAGCGTCGCGTAGCCGTAGGTGTAGGCCGAGCCGGCGACCGGAATCATCGCCGAGAACTCGGCGTAGCACAGCCCGGCGAGCGCGCAGGCGGTGCCGGCCAGGATGAAGGAGTAGACGATGGCCGGCCCGGCGTAGTTGGCGGCCGCCTGGCCCGTGAGCACGAAGATGCCGGCGCCGATGATGGCGCCGATGCCGAGCGCCACCAGGTTGACCGGCCCGAGCGCCCGCTTGAGGCTCTGGTCAGAGCCCACCTCCGCCTGGAGGTCGCTGATGTCCTTGCGGAGGAAGAGGCTCAGGCGCCCTCCCGCTCTTTCTGCAGCACGCTGTGCTTGCGGCCGTAGCTGAAGTAGATGACGAAGCCGATCAGAAGCCAGACGAAGAGCCGGAGCCAGGTATCGGCCGGCAGGGTCGCCATCAGGCCGAAGCACGCCAGCATGCCGAGAATCGGGACGACCGGTACGAATGGCGTCCGGAACGGCCGCTCGAGATCGGGCCGCGTCTTCCGCAGGATCATCACCCCGGCGCACACCAGCACGAACGCCAGCAGGGTGCCGATGTTGACGAGCTCGCCCAGAATCTGGATCGGGAAGGTGCCGGTGATGACGGCGACGATCAGGCCGACGTAGATGGTGGACAGGTAGGGCGTCCGGAACCGGGGATGCACCTTGCCGGCCCAGGGGCCGATCAGCCCGTCGCGCGACATCGAGTAAAACACCCGGCTCTGTCCCAGGAGCATCACCAGCACCACCGAGCCGAGGCCGAGCACCGCGCCAATGTTGATGAAGGGCCGGAGCCAGGCGAGCCCCCGGATCTGCTCCACCGCGTAAGCCACCGGGTGGGCCACGTTGAGCTGGTCGTAGCGCACCAGGCCGGTCAGGGTGAGCGAGACGACGATGTAGAGGATGGTGCAGACGACGAGCGAGCCGAGGATGCCGATCGGCATGTCGCGCTGGGGATTGCGCGCCTCCTGCGCGGCCGTGCTCACGGCGTCGAAGCCGATGTAGGCGAAGAAGATCAGGCCCGCGCCCCGGAACACCCCGCTCCAGCCGAACTCGCCGAAGGTGCCGGTGTTGGGCGGAATGAACGGATGCCAGTTCTCCGGATTGATGTAGTGGAAGCCGAAGATGATGAACATCAGCACCACGGCGATCTTGAGGATCACGATCAGGTTGTTGACCTTGGCCGACTCCTCGATGCCGATCACCAGCACGGTCGTCGCCAGCAGCACGATGGCCATCGCGGGCAGGTTGATCAGCGCGCCGGTCGGGTTCCAGCCGGCCTGGGCGCAGGCGGTGACCGCGTTGGCGACGTCCGCGGCGGTGCAGAACCGGACCGGCGCGGAGGTGAGCGTGGCGGGCAGGTGGAGCCCGAAGTTGGCCAGCAGGCTCACGAAGTAGCCGGACCAGCCGACCCCGACGGTGGCCGCCCCCATGGCGTACTCGAGGACCAGGTCCCAGCCGATGATCCAGGCGACGAGCTCGCCCATCGTGGCGTAGGAGTAGGTATAGGCGCTGCCGGCCACCGGCACCGCGCTCGCCATCTCGGCATAGCACAGGCCGGCCAGCCCGCAGGCAATCGCCGCCACCACGAAGGAGAGCGGTACGGCCGGCCCCGCGTGGAGGGCGGCGGCGAGGCCGGTCAGCACGAAGATGCCCGCGCCGATGATCGCGCCAATCCCCAGCATGGTCAGATTCAACGCCCCCAGGGTCCGCTTGAGAGACCGTTCGCCGGTCGCGTCCGCCTCGGCGCGCAGCGCCGAGATGGACTTGGTCGCCCACAAGTTCATAGAGTGGTCCTCGAAGAATGGAGACGCGCCTTCCCGGACGGGCGGCGGGGCCTGCGACCTGCTAGGCGCTGTAGTTCGGCGCTTCCCGGGTGATCGTCACATCGTGCGGGTGCGACTCGCGCAGCCCGGCCGAGGTGATCTGGACCATCTCGACGTCGCACTGGAGCTGGGGTATGGAGGAGACGCCGCAGTAGCCCATGCCACTACGGAGACCTCCGACCATTTGATACAGCACGTCGGCCACGGGACCCTTGTAGGGTACCCGGCCTTCGATGCCCTCGGGCACCAGCTTGGACGGCGCCATCTCGCCTTCCTGGAAGTAGCGGTCGGCGGAGCCGTCCTGCATGGCGGAGAGGCTCCCCATGCCCCGGATCATCTTGAACCGGCGGCCCTCCGCCAGCACCGACTCGCCGGGACTCTCCTCGGTGCCGGCCAGCATCGAGCCCATCATGACGGAGGACGCGCCGGAGGCCAGCGCTTTCACCACGTCGCCCGAGTACTTGATGCCGCCGTCGGCGATGACGGGGACGTCGTCCGCGCCACGGAGCGCATCCATGATGGCGGTGATCTGGGGAACGCCCACCCCGGTCACGACCCGGGTGGTGCAGATGCTGCCGGGTCCGATGCCCACCTTCACCGCGTCCACGCCCCGCCGGACCATCTCGCGGGCACCGGTCTCGGTGGCGATGTTGCCCGCGATCAGCTGGACGTCGGGGAAGCCCTCCCGCAGCTGGCTCACGGTGCGGAGCACGGCCTCGCTGTGGCCGTGGGCCGAATCCACCACCAGCACGTCCACCCCGGCGTCGACCAGCCGGCGGGCCCGGTCGGTGGCGTCCTGGCCGCCGCCCACCGCCGCGGCGACGCGGAGCCGGCCGTGCTGATCCTTGTTGGCCAGCGGGTGCTCGCGGCGTGTGAAGATGTCCTTGACGGTAAGGAGCCCCTTGAGCACGCCCTGCGCGTCCACCACCGGCAGCTTCTCGATCCGGTGCTTGGCCAGGATCCGCTCGGCGTCGTCGAGGCTGGTGCCGACCGGCGCGGTGACCAGATTCTCCTTGGTCATCGCCTCCCGGATCGGCTGGTCGAGGTTGCGCTCGAACTGCAGGTCCCGGTTGGTGATGATCCCGATCAGCCGGCCCTGGCCGTCCACGATCGGGACGCCCGAGATCTTGAACCGCCGCATCAGCTGGTAGGCCTCGCGGAGCGGACGCTCGGGGCCGAGCGTGATCGGGTTCATGATCATCCCGCTCTCGCTCCGCTTGACCTTGTCCACCTCCGCCGCCTGGCGCTCCGGGCTCATGTTCTTGTGGAGCACGCCGATGCCGCCCGACCGCGCCATGGCGATGGCCATGTCGGATTCGGTGACGGTGTCCATGGCGGCGGAGACGAGCGGAATGTTGAGGGAGATCGTGCGGGTGAGGCGGCTGCTGGTCGAGACCTCGCGCGGATGCACGGCCGAATACCTCGGCACGAGGAGGACGTCGTCGAACGTGAGGCCGGGCTTGGGACGGATGATGCTCATGCGCTCGTGGACACGGGGGGTCGCCAGGGGCTCGCTCCATACACGACGGCCCACCTCGGCCCGGGGAGGGCGGTCGGCAGGCCGGGAGTGGGCGGTTCCATCACCAAGTGTAGGGCACGGTCCCGGGGAAATCAAGCGCGTCCGGCGGCGGCGGGGGTGCCGAATCGGCGCCAGAGCAGGTAGACCGGCACCCCGCTGGCGACGATCAGCAGTCCGGCCCGGGCGAACAGCGGCTTCTCCACCAGCAGCACGACCGTCACCACCGCCACCGCCACCATGTAGAGTGCCGGCAGCACCGGATAGCCGAAGGCCTTGACCGGCCGGGGCAGCTCGGGGCGGGTCCGGCGGAGGCGGAACAGCGCCAGCGTGGTGAGGAAGTAGAACACCAGGGCGGCGAACACCACGTAGTCGAGCAGCTGGCCGTAGGTACCGCTGATGCAGAGCACGCTGGCCCAGAGGGCCTGGGCCACCAACCCGAACACCGGGGTGCGGTAGGTCGGATGCAGCCGTCCCGCGCCCTGGAAGAAGAGGTCGTCGCGCGCCATGGCGTAGTAGACCCGCGGCCCCGAGAGGATGAGCCCGTTGTTGCAGCCGAAGGTCGAGAGCAGGATCGCCACCGCCATCACGGTGGCGGCCCCGGCGCCGAGGACCACCTCGATGGCCGCGGTGCCCACCCGGTCCTGCGCGGCGTACTGGAGCCCGCGGGCCAGCACGTCCGTGCCCTGCGGGTCGCCCGCGAAGGGCAGGATGTTGAGATAGGCGACGTTGGCGAGGATGTAGAGCAGGCTCACCGTGCCGGTCCCGATGGCGAGCGCGCGGGGCAGGTTGCGGGTGGGGTTCTGCACCTCGGCGGCGGCGAAGGTCACGTTGTTCCACGCGTCGCTCGAGAAGAGCGATCCCACCATGGCCGCGCCGAGCACCGGGACCATGGCGAGCGACCAGTCTCCCGTGCCCCAGAAGCCGGCGAAATTGGCGGCGGCGATGTCGGGCTGACGGAAGAGGGTGAGGCCGAGCAGCACCAGGGCGGCGAGGGCCCCGATTTTGGCGACGCTGAAGACCGTCTGGATGGCCGCGCCGAGGCTGACACCGCGGGCGTTGGTCGCGGTGAGCACCCCGATCATGACGATGGCCACCACCCGCTGGGGCGAGAGGCCGAGCTGGATCGCGTCGGCCGCGCCCGGCAGGTGGAGCTGGCCCAGCGGGAGGAACACGTCGGGCGTGATCCCCGGCACCAGCACGCTGAGGAACTTGGCGAAGGCCACCGCGACCGCGGCAATGGTCCCGGTCTGAATGACCGTGAAGAGGGTCCAGCCGTAGAGAAAGCCGGCCAGGGGCGAGAGGCCCTCGCGGAGGAACACGTACTGGCCGCCTGCCCGTGGCATCATCGCCGCCATCTCGGCGTAGGCCAGGGCGCCGGTGACGGTCATCGCCCCGGTCACGACCCAGACCACCAGCAGCGCGCCCGGGCCCCACTGGGCCACCTGCCGCCCGATGTCGGCGGAGACGATGAAGATGCCGGACCCGATCATCGAGCCCACGACCAGCGAGATCGCGGCCAGCGGCCCGATGCCGCGGATGAACTCGGCCCGGGCCGGGCCGGTGGGACGCACCTCCGCGGAGGTGGCCACTAGGCGCCGGTGCGCGACTGCGGGGCGGGCGGGACCGCGGGCGGAGGCGACGGCGGTGCGGTCACCGGGGAGGGGTTGGAGGCCTGCTCGGCCGCCTTGACCGCCTCGTCCACCACCGCCTGGCCCGCGGCCGCGAGACCCTTCATCACCTTGGCCGCGCCGTCCATGATCCCCATGGTCCCGCTGATCGCCTGGATCGGCAGCTTGCCGGCCCGCATGGTGTCCTCGACCGTTTCGGTGATCTTGGCCAGGATCCCGTTGGGCCGGCCCCGCTCGGCGTACTTGCTGGCGAGGAACTCGATGTAGTCGAGGATCTGGTAGCCGCGCTCGTCGCTCAGCCCGTCGAGCAGCCGGCCGATCCGCTGCTTGAGGAGATCGTTCATCGGATCACCTGTCGCCTTCCATGCCCGAGACCACCGACACCAGTTCCGCGACGGGCGTCGTGAGAAACCGGGTGCGGGCCGCCCGAATGGCGACGCGGAGCACCACCTCCTGCAGCGGCGGCAGCGCCTCGAAGGCGGCCACCTGTCCCGACGGAATGATCACGTAGACGAAGCCGGGCTCGGGCAGGGGGCCGCGGGTGAGCAGGTAGGGCTGACCGGGCGGCATCTCGCTCCGGAGCTCGTCGGCGGTCTTGACGGCGATGACCTGGAGCCGCCACTCGAGCGTCTGGCCCACGTACCGCGCGGGCTCCGCCCGCACCTCGGCGGCGCTCACGCCCACCAGGGCCGCGCTGTCGGAGGCCGACACGGCGTCGGCCGGGATCCAGCCTTCCACCTGCACCTTCACCAGCTCGCCGGAACGGGCCACGATCCGGGCCGGGGTTCCCGCCTGCAGGGTGCCCAGGGTGCCGCCCGCCGGCGTGGCGCCCAGCGGCACTTCCCGCGCGGTCTGGATCCGGTCGGGACCGACCGGGGTCGGCAGGGTGGTGACCACGGCCGCCGGCCCGGTGGGGCGCGGGCGGGCGGGCGCCGACGGCTGGGGTGCTGGCTGCTGCCTGGCCGGCTGCTGCCTGGCCGGCTTGGGTTGGGGTGCGGCCCGTGGCGAGGCGGCCGACTGCGCGGTCGTGGTGGGAGAGGAGGCCGGCGGGTGGAGCGCTTTCCGGGGAATCCAGCCGTTCCGGCGCACCCGGGTCCAGCGCCCCCGCTGGGCCACCCGCTCGAGCAGCGTACCCTCGTGCACCCGGCCGACCACCGCGCCGTTGGGGGAGCGCCGGAGATTTTCGCCTTCGTCGGTGGTGACCACCAGATCGTAGCCATCCCGCCGGGTGCGCTCGGTGGAGGTGGTGTAGATCCAGCCTTCGACCGTCGCCTCGTTCCAGCCGCCCTGGCGCCGGCCCGCCTCGACCGGCGCGCCGGCCGGCAGGGAGACGAGCTCGATGCCGTCGGGGTCCTTGTGGAGGCTCGCGGCGGCCGCCAGCCCGGTGTCGTCCTGGGCCGCAAGAGGGGCTGCGAGCACCAGGCAGGCGACCATCATACAGGCTGGTAGGCAAAGCAGCCCGGGACTAGATTGCGGCGCGTAACTCACAGTCCGGCATTGTAGAACACGCGGAGACCCATGTCAAACGGCAGCGCCCGGCAGCGGGTCGTCCTGGTCGTCCTGGACGGCTGGGGCTACCGGACCGAGCGCGAGGGCAACGCGATCGAGCTGGCCTCGACGCCAGTCTGGCACCGGTTGTGGGCGTCGTCCCCGCGGACGCTGCTGGATGCCAGCGGCCTCGCCGTCGGCCTGCCCGAAGGGCAGATGGGCAACAGCGAGGTGGGGCATCTCAACCTGGGGGCCGGGCGGGTGGTGGCCCAGGACCTGGTGCGGATATCCCAGAGCATCCAGAGCAGCGAGTTCTATCAGATCCCGGCGCTGGTCGAGCTCTGCGGCCGCCTGCGCCAGTCGGGCGGCACGCTCCATCTCGTGGGGCTGCTCGGGCCCGGCGGCGTCCACGCGCTGGACCGGCACCTCCTCGCCTGCGTGGAGCTGGGGCTGCGCCAGCGGGTGGCCGCCATCGCCATCCACGGCTTTCTCGACGGCCGCGATTCCTCCCCGACCCTGGGCGCCGAGGTGGTGCGGACGCTGCTGCTCGACATGCGGCGGATCGCCGGGACCCGGGTGGACATCGCCTCGCTCACCGGCCGCTACTACGGGATGGACCGGGACCGGCGCTGGGATCGGACCGGGCTGGCGTACGACGCGATGGTCCACGGCGCCGGCACCCCGGTGGAGCATCCGGTGCTCGCCGTGCAGGCCGCCTACCAGCGGGGCGAGACGGACGAGTTCATCCGCCCTTTGGTGCACCATCGCAACGGCCGGCCCGTGGCCACGATGCGCGATGGCGACGGGGTCCTGTTCTTCAACTACCGCAGCGACCGGATGCGGCAGATCGTGGGCGCGCTCGCCGTGCCCGGCTTCGACGAGTTCGACCTCGGCAACCGGCCGGCCCTCTCGAGCGTCACGATGACGCAGTACGACCAGACCTTTCCGCTGCCGCAGGCGTTCCCCCCGTTCAGCCTGGCGCGGATCCTGGCCGAGGTCCTGGCGGACAGCGGGCGGAGCCAGTTCCGCACCGCGGAAACCGAGAAGTACCCCCATGTCACCTACTTCTTCAACGGCGGCTACGAGCCGCCCTACCGGGGCGAGGAGCGCTGCCTGATACCCTCGCAACGGGTGGCGACGTACGACCTGGCGCCCGAGATGAGCGCCGCCGGCATCACCGACGCCCTCTGCCGGACGATGGAGGCGGGGCACCACGACTTCGTCCTCTGCAACTACGCCAACGCCGACATGGTGGGACACACCGGCGTGCTGCCGGCCGTGATCCGGGCGGTGGAGACGGTGGATGCCTGCCTGGCCCGGGTGCTCGCCAGTGCGGAGCGGGCGGGGTGCAGCGTCCTCATCACCGCCGACCACGGCAACTGCGAGATGATGGTGGACCCGGTCACCGGCGGCGTCCACACGGCGCACACCACCAATCCCGTCCCGTTCGTGGCGGTGCAGGCCGGCGGCGGGCCCCTGCGCACCGCGGGCTCGCTTCGCGACGTGGCGCCGACGGTGCTGCGGCTGCTCGACATCGACCCGCCGGCGGAGATGACCGGGCGGGACCTGCGGGAACCCTGAAGGCGGAGAGCGTGCATGGAGCTGGTTGATTCGAGCGTCCGCCGGCGGACGTCGGCCGCGGTATTCGCCGCCCTGGCAGCGGTGCTACTGCTCGCCGCGCGGCCGGCGGCGCTGGCGGCGCAAGTGGGCCATCGACCGGATGCCTCGCCCTACAGCGACATTCGGAAGGGGCATACCGTCACGCCGTACTTTGGGCAGTTCGGCGGCTCGGGCGGGCGGTTCGGGATCGCCCCGCACGACGGGCACATCTACGGCCTCCGCTACGACCTCCGCACCGGCTCGGCGGTCCAGATCGGCCTGGCGGTGGCGCGGGCGCCTCTGCAGCGGCTGATCGTGGATCCGTTCGACTCGCTCTCGCGGCGCGTCTCGGGCCCGGTGGACCAGACGGTCACCTTCGCGGAGGTGAACCTCCAGCTCAACCTGACCGGCGGGAAGTCGTGGCACCGGCTGGCGCCCTATGTCGGCGCCGGCGTGGGACTCACCCTGCCCAGCAGCACCCCGCAGGATACCAGCAAGTTCGAGCTCGGCAAGAAGATCTACCTCGCCCCCACGGTCGGGCTCCGAATCTTCGTCACCGACCGGCTCTCGCTCCGGGGCGAGGCCCGCGCCCTGTTCGTCAAGCTCAAGTATCCCAACACGTTCGAGGACGAGCCCGCGGCTCAGCCGGGCGATCCGCCCACCAACTCCAACGCGGTGATCACCGACGGCCGGGTCAGCCAGTGGATCACCAACTCGATCCTGCTGGTGGGCCTCGGCTACTCCTTCTCGCCCTGATCGCGTGACGCTCTCGCTCTCGCGCGTGGTGGGCTTCCGCGCCCTCCACCGCTACTATCGGCCGGACTGGAGCGAGGCCCGGAACCGGGAGGCGTTCGGCGCGCTCGCCGATGCGCCGGGCCACCCACACGATTATCAATGCGTGGTGACCGTGCGGGGGCCGATCGACGGCACCCGGGGCATGGTGATGGATCTGGCGCTGCTCGACCGGATCCTGCAGGAGGAGGTCCGGGGGCCGTTCGACGGCCGCCATCTCAACCTGGACCTGCCGGAGTTCGCCTACGGCCGGACCCTGCCCACCTGCGAGGCGATCGCGGCCCACGTCTTTCCCAGGGTGGCCGCCCGGCTTCCCGCCGGCGTGGCCCTCGAGCGGGTGCGCATCCTGGAGGACCCGACGCTCTATGCCGACTGCACCGGACTCCCCTGAGCTGGCCCGCCCCGCCAAGCGCGGAGGGCGGATGTCGGAGAGCGCGGCCGTCGAGGAGGTGCCGGTGTGGCTGGAGCTGAACGGCCGCCCGGTCGTCACCTGGATGTGCACCCCCGACCTGCTGGAGGAGCTGGCGATCGGCTGGCTCCACGGCGAGGGCTACATCGACCGGCTGGATGAGGTCCACCTGCGCCCCTGCGCCACCGACCTCGGCTTCTGGGCCGAGGTGCCAGCCGCGCGGGTGGCCGCGGTGCAAGCCGAGGGGCGCCGGGCTGTGTTGGCATCGGGCTGCGGCGCCGTCTCCACCTTCCTGGCGGAACCCGCCACCGTGGAGCGCCGTCCCCCGCGCGGCGATCCGCCCGCGCCCGAGCACCTCCGCGCGCTGTTCAAGGCCCTGTTCGCCCGGGGCGAGCGCTACCAGGACACCGGCGGCATCCACGCGGCCGCCCTGGTGGACCCGGCGGTGCTCGTGGCCGGCGCGGAGCCCGCCCTGATTGCCCACGCCGAAGACATCGGCCGCCACAACGCGGTGGACAAGTCGATCGGCGGCGCCTTCCTGGCCGGGCGCCGGCTGGAGGGCCTGGGTCTGCTGGTGACGGGGCGGATCTCGGCCGAGCTGGCGTTCAAGGCGGTGCGGGCCGGGCTGGCCTGGGTGGCCACGCCATCGGTGCCGTCCACCCTGGCGGTGGAGATCGCCCGGCGGAGCGGCATGGTGCTGGTGGGCCGGGCGGTGAGCGGGACGCCGCAGCGCCACGGCGCCGGCCGCCCCGCCCCCGAGTGAGCCGGTGGCGACCGACGCGGCGATCGCCGAGATCCTGGGGACCTCCCGGCGGATCGCCGTGGTCGGGCTGAGCCCCCGGCCCGAGCGTCCGAGCCACGGGGTGGCCAGTTACCTCCAGCGCGCCGGCTACACCATCGTGCCCGTCCGGCCGACCGGCCGCACCATCTTGGGCGAGCCGGTCCAGCCGGATCTCCGGGCCGCCGCCGCCCTGGGACCGATCGACATCGTCAACGTGTTCCGCCGGTCGGAGTTCGTGCCGGCCCTGCGGGACGACCTGCTGGCCGTCCGGCCGAGGCTGGTGTGGCTGCAGGTGGGCGTCCGGGACGCCGCCACGGCGCGGGCGCTCGAGGCCGCGGGCATTCCGGTCGTGATGGATCGGTGCCTGGCGGTGGACCACCAATTCCTGGGGGGCTGATGCGGATGCATGTGGCCGTCGTCGTCGCGATCGCCATCCTGGCGACGTTGTGGACTCCGCTCGCCGCGCAGCGCACGCGCGACCGGCCGACCCTGATCTTCACGGTGTCCGGCGCCTACCTCGACGGGGTCCGGCTCTGGTCCGTGGCCGACCAGCCGGTGAGCGAGTTCGGCGACGTGACCCTGACCGATCATTTCGCGCTCACCCGGGACGTGAAGCGCACGTTCGGAGCGGGGTTCTCCGGCACCTATTACAAGGGTACCCACCTCGGGATCACGGCCGAGGCCTTTCTGCTGGGACTGGGCTACGAGGACAGCTGCCGGCTGCTGGGCCCCGAGCAGTCGGCGATCAACGTGGAGCGATGCAGCTCGATCGACCAGCGGGAGCGGTCGGCGGCGGCGGTCACCACCTCGGCGGGGGTGGTCTACCGGGTCGCGAGCGAGGAGTTCATCTCCCCGTTCGTCCGCGCCAGCGTCGGCTTCCTGATCAACAACCAGAGCCCGCTGCTGCTAATCGGCGAGGCCCAGTCCAACCAGGGCCTTCCCGCCGAGCTGGTGATCTACGACGACAACAACAACGGCACCCGGATCCGGCCCGCCTTCGCGCTCGGCGCGGGCACCACCATCGCTGCCGGCAAGGGCTACCAGCTCCGCTGGGAGATCCGCGACAACATCGTCGGCATCCAGGCGGTCACCGGCCCGATCGCCGGCCGGGGCGAGGTGCCGCCGCACAAGACCTCCTACAAGCACATCTTGAGCCTCAACGTGGGATTCGACGTGATCCTCGAGCGCCAGCACGGGAGACGCTACTGACCGGCGCCATCGCCGGCGCGATCCTGGCCGGCGGCGGCGCCACCCGCTTCGGTGGCCGGCCGAAGGGCCTGGAAACGATCGGCGGCGCCCGGATTCTCGACCGGCTGGTGGCGGCTGTCAGCGAGGCGCTCGGCGCGCCGCCGCTGCTGGTGGCCAACGCCGCGGACGCGGGCGACTGGTCCCCCGGCCTCCGGGTGGTGCCGGACGTCCGTCCCGGCCTCGGCGCGCTGGGCGGGATCTACACGGCGGTGGTCGAGGCCCCCGCACCGGTGGTCTGCGTCGCCTGGGACATGCCGTTCGTCTCGCCGGCGCTGGTCCGGGCGCTGGCCGCCGGGCTCGACCGGCACGACGCCATGCTGGCGGAAAGCGACGGCCGCCGCGGGGTCGAGCCGCTCTGCGCCGCCTACGGACCGGCCTGCCGGGAGGCCATCGCCGCCACCCTGGACGCCGGCGATCTCCGCGCCATCGGCTTCCACCCGCGCATCTCTGTCGGTATCCTCCCTCTGTCCCAGGTCCGGCGCTTCGGTGACCCGGAGCTCCTCTTCTTCAACGTCAACACCGCGGACGATCTCGCGCGCGCGGACGAACTGTGGCGTCGACACGCATCCTCTCCATCATCGGACGGAAGAACGCCGGGAAGACCACGCTGACCGTGGCCCTCGCGAGCGAGCTCGCGCGGCGCGGACGGCGGGTCATGACCATCAAGCACAGCCATCATCCGGCCG
>JBBRGH010000031.1:0-14609 GCA_038240915.1 Gemmatimonadales bacterium
CCGCACCACCTGTTGCCGCGCCACCGCAACCTGGGCGCCCGCCTGCAGGGTGTTGAGATACTGGGTCTCGATATCGGCCCGCAGGTTGATGCCCGCGCCGCTGATATCCTCGTTGGTCGCCCGCTGGAGCGCCTTCTGCTCCGCGGGGGCCATCAGCGTCCGTCCGCTCAGCTGCCACTGAAGGCTGAGATTGTACCCCGAGGTGACGAAGGCGGAGGTCGGCCGCACGAAGCCGCCGCCGAAGTTGGATTGTCCGCTGCCGGTGTAGCCCAGGTCGGAGCCCACGCTCACGGCCGGGAGCAGGTTGCCGTAGGCGTTTCGGACCCCCCACTTGGCTGGGCCCGCATCGTTCAGGGTCTGGCGGTAGGCTGGGCTCTTGCTCCGGGCCTGCTGCAGCGCCTCCGCCAGCGACAGCGTGACGGTCGCGGCGGTTCGAAGCGCGGCGGTCGTCGTATCCGTCGCGGCGGGCCGAGCGGGGGCAGGGCGGGCCGTGGTCATGTCGGACGCCCCGACGGAGGCGGGCGCGGGGCGGGCCGTGGTGGTGTCCTGCGCCGCGCCAGGGCAGGGGCACACCACCAGCAGCGCGAGGAAGCCGGACCAGCGAATCATGACGGAGCCCTTTAGAGGTGTGGATGCGACCGGGTCATATACGGAGCCATCGCCGCCCAGGTTTCAGGTTGCGACGAGCTGTGGATACGGCGCTGTCGGATAACGACTTGGAGGGGTGCTACTCCGCGCGCGTGACGACGGTGCCCCGGGCGGGCAGCTCCAGCCGTTCGAGCCGGCCATTGGCGTCGGTGGTCAGGGTGCCGGTGATGTCGCCGCTCAGCACGACGTGGCCCGTCCTGCCGGCGGCGCCGGACTCGCGGCGAGCGGTGAACGTGGCCCGTCGGCCCGAGCGGGGGAAAATGGCCGTGAGGGAGCGGCCTCCCGGCGTCGCCAGTTCCGCCACCGGGTGATAGAGCGAGAAGATCTCGTCGTCCAGCAGGACCACGTCGGGACCACCCGGCAGTTCCCGCCCCGATTCGGACCCCTTGGCCACCGTCCGCACGATCAGTCGGGCGCCCGAGCCGGCGGCCAGGATCACCGTCACCGCTCCGCCGCTTTCGACGTCCAGCTGGAACTTGGCGAGGGCGGAGTCGGGGGTGCGCTCGAGCGTGGCGGCGAGGCGGGTGGTCGGGCCGGTGGACGGATAGCGGGCGGCGGCGATCAGGGTCGTGCCCGGCAGCCCGCGCCCCCGGCTCGAGCGCAGGGTAAACTCCTCGCGGCCGATCTCCTGCCCGTTCTGGGTGACCAGCAGCTTGGTCTCCAGCGGCTCCTGCGCGGCCGCGGACAAAACGGGCAGCACCATAATGAGCAGCGCTGCGCAGCGCATGCGGTCTCCGTTTTCAGGGTCCGGTCAGACAGGTCCTGATCCGGTCGAGGATGAATCTATACAGCAGCTCCCCTTTTTGGGCGGAGGCCAGGGTGGGAAATCCCACCGAGCCCGGCGAGCCGTGCGGCAGCCGTTTGCTGTGCCCCGGCCGGTAGCGCGCCAGCATCTGCGGCGTGATGGCGAAGTCGCGCGCCAGGTCCATGTGGACCAGCTCCGGCGCCACATGGAGCAGCAGCGAGGTGTCGAGCTCACCCCCCTGAATCGGCGCGCCCGGCCGCTCCAGCAGGGCGCCGAACTCGAGGCTGAAGACGTCGATCACCTGGACCCGGGCGCCGTCGGTCCGGATGGTGCTGAGGGCTTCCAGGTGGGCCTCGCTGGCCTGGGCCGTGAGAATGACGAATTCGCGGACGCCTGCCCCGTCCTCCCAGGACTCGATAAGTTCGTTCATGAACCGGTGCAGCGTGCGGCGGCGGAGTGAGGCGCCGCCCGGGAACGCGTGCGAGGGCGCGTGGACTCCGTTTTCCACCGTCGGCGCCCGCAGGATCCCGAACTCGGCCGACAGATCGTCGGCCAGGCGCTCGACGATGAGGGTGTCGCAGCCGAGCGGGAGATGGGGGCCGTGCTGTTCGGTCGTGCCCACCGGCACGACCAGGCCGGGACGCTCCTCCAGGCGGTCTCGCACGGCGCCGGGGGTCATTTCCTTGATTCGCCAGGGGCGGCCAGAGTGAGTCATCGCGCGTGGTGGTGGGTGACGGTGGTCGTGGCCGCGGGGGCAGCGGCAGCCGAGTGGCTGCGCCGGCCCGCGTGGCTGTGGGTGGCGGCCGTGACGATCCTGCTGCTGGCGCTGGTGGGACTCGGGCGGCCCTGGGCCCGCTGGCGCCGCCGCGCGTTGCCGGTCGCGCTCGCCGCGCTGCTGGCCGCGCTGGCCACCACCCAGTGGCGGCTCACGGCGATCGAGACCCGCTGGCCGGCCCAGCGCCAGCTCCGGATCGACGCCGCCTCGGAGCGTCTGGCCGGCGATCTCCACGCGGCCTACCACCGGGCCGACCGGCTGACCGAGGCCGCGGCCCGGGTGAGCGCCGGCGAGGATCGCGAAGCCGCCTTCGAGCTGCTCGAGCGTCTCGTGCCCACCAGCGGGCCCGAGATGAGCATCGTGATCCTCGACGCCGCCGGGTTGCCCTGGGCCTGGGCGGGGCGCCACCGGCTGCCGCCCGTCGCGCGGGGCGACTCGATCGACTCCCGGGCCACTGGATATTACGTCGAGCTGGAGGCCAGGCGCCACACCCGCGAAGGCCGGGTGGCCGTGGCGGGCGTGCTGGTCTGGGCCCATCCCGCGGTCCCCGACCGCGGCCGGAGTCTGGCCGAGTTGTTCCGCGAGCGCACCGAAGTAGGTCTCACAGTCTATCCGCCCAACACCGCCCCCGACAGCGCCGACGTGTTCGATTACGAGGAGCCGACCACGGCCGGGCCCCGGCTCCTCTTCAGCGTCCGGCCGGTTCCGCCGGAGCAGGGGGCGGCCAAGGAGCTGGCCTACCAGCGGGGCAGCGGGCTGGTCACCTGGCTGGTGCTCCTGGTCATCGGCCTCGGCCTGAGCGTCACGGCTCGGCCCCTGGAGCGCCTGGCCCTGCTTGCGGCCCTCGTGTGGCTGGCGGTGCGGGCGCCGGTCGGCCCGGCGCTCGGGCTCCAGCCCCTGTTTTCCCCCGCCACGTTTTTCCGTCCGGTGCTGGGCCCGTTGAGCGGTAGCGCCGGCGTGCTCGCGCTGGCCGGCATCCTGCTCACGGTCGGCGGCGTCCGCCTCTGGCGGCAGCGGCTGCCGCGGCGCTGGTACGGCCTGCTCGTCGGCGGCGTCCTGCTGCTGGTGTCGCCTTATCTCATCAGCAGCCTCGGCCGCGGCATCACCCCGCCGGCCGATGGCGTATCGATCGGACTCTGGCTCAGCTGGCATCTGGCGCTGATGGTTTCCGCGTCGGCCCTGATCGTGCCCACCGCCGCGCTGTTCCGCGGCCAGGGCGCCGAGCCGCGTGGGTGGGCTCACATCGCGGCCGGGGTGCTCATCGCCCTCGCTGCCTCGGTGGTCGGGACCCTGGTCTGGAGTCCCCGTGGCGGCTGGCCGGACTGGTACACCTTTCTCTGGACGCCCGCGCTGCTGCTGGTGACGCTGCCGGCGCCGCGCTGGGCCGCCATTACCGGAATCGCGCTGGTGGCCGGCAGTTCCTCGGCGCTGGTGACCTGGGGCGCCGAGCTGGCCGGCCGGGTACAGGTGGCCCAGCGCGACGTGGCCCGGCTCGGCACTGAGCCCGACCCTCTGGCCGTGCCGCTGCTCGAGCGCTTCGGCGAAGAGGTCCGCCGCTCGCCGGCGCCCGGCAGCGCGTCGGCCATGTACGCGCTCTGGCATGGCTCGGCGCTAGGCTCGCAGGGGTATCCCTCCCACCTGGCCCTCTGGTCCAGCGGCGGGGCGCTGGTGGACGAGCTGGTGCTCGACTCGCTCGACCTGCCGCCGTCGCTCCTGTCAACCATGGTGCGCGGCCTGCCCGCCCGCGACACGCTCGAGGTGGCGCAGGTCCTCCGGGTGCCCGGCGTGCACTACGTGCTGATGGTGCGGGTGGGACCGGAACAGGTCATGACCGCCGCCGTCGGGCCCCGGTCCCAGCTGGTGCTCCGCGGCCGGGTGGGTCGGCTACTCGATCCGGGCAGCCAGCAGTTCCCGCTGTACCGTCTCACCTTGAGTCCGCCGGTGGACCCCGCCGCGGCCACCCCGCGCCCGCGGTGGAAGCGGGAGGGCTGGTCGGTCCGGAACGAGTATCCGATGGAGCTGCCCGGCGGACGCCGGGTGGTCCACGCTACCATCGACCTCCGCGGGCCGGTGCCGCTCCTGGTCCGAGGCGTGCTCGTGGTCCTGCTCGACGCGGCGGTGCTCGGGTTGCTCTGGCTGGTGGCCGAGCTGATCGCCGGGGTGCGCCTCAGGCCGCCGCGCTGGCGCAGCCTGTCGCGCTCCTTCCGGATTCGCCTGGCCGTCACCCTCGGCGCGTTCTTCTTGCTCCCGACCATCGGCTTCGCTGCCTGGAGCTTCGCCCGCCTGGCGGAGGAGGTGGAACGGAGCCGCGATCTCCTGATTACCCAGACACTGCGCGATGCCGTCCTCACGGCGGGCGGGCTGGTCCGGGGCGGCAGCCCGCCGCCGGACGAGCGGCTGCGTGAGCTCAGCCGCCGAATCGATGCCGATCTCGCCCTCTATATCGGCGGCCGGCTCGCCGGCAGCAGCACCCAGGTGCTCGAGGACCTCGGCGTGATGCCGCAGCTCATGGATCCCGATGCGTACCATGCTCTGGCGATCGACGGGGAGCTCGAGGTGACTCGGGACGGCTCGATCCCGTCGCTGGCCGAGCGGATCGGCTACCGGGTGGTCCAGGCCGGCGGCCCCACCGATCTGGGTGTGCTGGCGACACCGCAGCTGGCCGACGACTCCTCGCTCGCCGTGCGTCAGCTCGATCTGGCGCTGGTGCTGTTGCTGACCACCCTGGCGGGCGTGGCGGCGGCGCTGCTGGGCGCCCAGCGCGCCGCGCGCACCCTCTCCCGCCCCGTGGCGGAGCTCCGCCGCTCGGCCCTGGCGCTGGGCCGCGGCCAGCCGATGCCGGACCACGCCGGCCATCCGCCGCTCGAGTTCGAGCCGGTGTTCGGCGCCTTCGCGCGGATGGCGGCGGACATCCGCTCCAGCCAGCACGCACTCGAGGCCGCGCGGCGCCGCACCGCGGCCGTGCTAGGCACGGTGGCCACCGGGGTCGTGGCCATCGATCCCGAGGGCCGGGTGCTGATCGCCAACCGGCAGGCGGTGGACCTGGTCGGGGTGGAGCTCGAGGAGGGCGCGCCGGTGCTCGACCGATTGAGCCCGGAGTGGGCCCCGTTCACCAGCACGGTCCGCCGCTACCTTCGGGACGCGACGGCGGAGCCGACCGCAGAGCTCGAGGCGGGCGGGCGCCGGATCGCGTTCCAGCTCGCCTCGCTGGGGCCGGAGGTGCGGGGCGTCGTCATCGCGCTCAATGACGTCACCGACGTGTCCCGGGCGGAGCGGGTGCTGGCGTGGGGCGAGATGGCCCGGCAGGTGGCCCACGAGATCAAGAACCCGCTGACCCCGATGCGCCTGGGCCTCCAGCATCTCCGCCGGGTCTATCGCGACCGCCGCCCCGACTTCGACCGCACGCTCGAGGATACCGCCGACCGGATGCTGGCGGAGATCGACCGGCTCGACACGATCGCGCGCGCGTTCAGCCGGTTTGCGGCCCCGGCCGGCGAGCTGCAGCCGCTCGACCGGATCGACCTGGGGGTCGTGGTGGGCGAGGTGATCCAGCTCTACCGGCTGACGGAGGAGGGCTGCGCCGTGCGGCTGACCTGCCTCCCCGGCGCGGTCGGCGCGGCCCGGGCGGACGAGGTGAAGGAGGTCGTGGTCAACCTGCTGGAGAACGCCAGGAACGCGGGCGCCCGGGTGGTGGACGTGACCGTCGGGCCCGGCTGCCTCGAGGTGCTCGACGATGGCAGCGGAATTCCGGCGGAGCTGCTGCCGCGGATCTTCGAGCCCCGGTTCTCGACCACGACCAGCGGGTCGGGCCTGGGGCTCGCGATCGTCCGGCGGCTGGTCGAGGGATGGGGCGGGCGGATCGAGGTGGAGAGCGACGTGGGGCGGGGGACGACGATCGTGGTGCACCTGCCGCCGTGAGCGGCACGCCGTCCCTGAGCCGCTAGCGGATTTTCCCGCTCAGCTGCATCCGCATGGCCGCGGTCAGCGCGTCGTCCTGGGTGCCGGTGCCGCTGATGACGGTCAGCGCGGCCTGGAGCTGACGATCACTCCGGGCCTTCCGCCGGAGCAGCGAATCACTGCCGAAGAAGGCGCGGGCCAACTCGTTCTCCAGCTGTTCCTGCATGAACCCCCCGGCCAGATCGTAGGTGGCTCGGTCGAGGTGCACGCCCGCCTCGGTCAGGCGCGCGAACAGAGTGTCGCGCCGCTCGGCCGTCATCGGTGCCGAATCGCTCTGGGTCACCTGGCCCGCGCGGAGCTCGGCCGCGTAGCCGGTCAGCACGTCGCGGAAGCGGTTCATGTCCGCGCCCAAGCGGCCGGCGAGCAGCCGCTCGCCGTCGGAGCGGGGCAGGGCGCGCACCAGCAGGTCCGGAAGGATCCCGCTCGCATCGGGCACCACCCGGCCGCGGCTGCTGTAGAAGACGCGCGGCCGGGTGCCGGGAATCCGGTTGCCCCCGCCCCCGGCGGTATCGGACCGGGGCCGCTGCACGGTCCGGCCGCTCGGGGTGAACCAGCGCGCCGTGGTGAGCTTGATCGCCACGTCTTCGCCGATCGGGTAGGTGGTCTGGAGCACGCCCTTGCCGTAGCTGGCCGTCCCGACGACGACCGCGCGGTCGTGGTCCTGGAGGGCGCCCGCCACCAGCTCGGCCGAGCTGGCCGTGCCGCGGTTGACCAGGAGGGCCAGGCGGAGGTCGCCCCAGCCTCCCGGCGTCTCGGCCAGGTAGGTCTTGGTGTGCTTGGCCGTCCGTCCCATCGAGGTGGCGACCGTATCGCCCGGCTCGAGGAACAGGCTGGCCACCGAGACGCCCTCGCGGATCAGGCCTCCCGGGTTCGAGCGGAGGTCGAGCACCAGCGAGGTCATCCCCTGGGCCACCATGGTGTCGATGGCCGCGCGCAGCTCGTCGGCCGCGCCCAGGCTCATCCGCCGGAGCACGACGTAGCCGACTTGGTCGGCCAGCATGACGCCGCGCGAGGCCGCCGGCACGTGGATCTCGGTCCGGGTGAACCGGCGGACGACCGGGTCGGGCGCTCCGCGCGGCTTCACCACCATCGTAACCGTCGGCCCCGGGGTCCGGCGAAGCGCTTCGTCCAGCCGTTCGGGCGACCAGCCGCGGACGTTCTCACCGTCGATGCTGAGCACCTCGTCGCCCGGGGCGATCACGTTGCCGCCGGTCCGGCCTTCCCAGCCCGACTCGGACGGGCCGCGCTCGAGGTCCACCTCGGTGCCGGCCATCTGGCGCTGGTACTCGCGATACGAATCCTTGACCAGCAGCTCGGCATAGGGGTCGTGCAGCGAGCCCACGAGGGCGTCCGCGGCCCGCTGGTACAGATCGCCTTCGCCCAGCGAGTCGATGTAGTGACGGTTGATGGCCCCCACGATGCCTTCGAAGAGGCGGGCCTGCTCGTAGATGCCGCCCTGGGCCGAAGGCCCGGGTCGGAGCAGCCAGCCGCCGCTGAGGAAGGTGACGACCAGAATGGAGGCCAGGGCCGCCCAGCGAACTCGGGGAAAGGATCTCATCATCGCGTATAACTCCCGCACATTGCGAGAAGATCTGCCGGATGCATCAGTTGCGGAGGCGAGCCTGCGGGACGAATGTCTCTGCCACCAATCGGAGCAAAATGAGGGCCGGTGCTCAGCGTTGCGCCCCCCGTGGCGCCCACGTTGGTAGTCCTCGCCACCACCGAGGTCCGGCCGCTGCCGGGCTCGATCCGCCGAATTTCGGTGGTTGCCCCGTACCCGTCCAGTCCCGCATCATGCCGTCCATCAGCACCGAGTCGTACCGGTCTTTCGCGAACAGGCGGACCGCCCCGTCCCCGTTGGCCGCGACGTCCTCCTCGCAGCCCAGCCGGGCGAGGAGCCCGCGAGCCACCAGCTGGTTGACCGATTGTCCTCGGCCAGAAGCACGCGCCGCCTGTGCGGGAGTCAGCTTCGGAGGGCGGCCTCCAGGACACCGGGGAGCCCGGCCCAGCCCGCCCCACGCTCCACGGCCGCCAGCCGGCGGAGCAGCGTATTGGCAGAACGGTGTCCCGGCACGTAGGCAGGCTTGAACTGCAGGGTGAGGGCCTGCCGCATCACTGCCTTCTCCACCTCGTCCAGCATGGACGTATTGTGGGCCCAGCCGCGGCCGCTCTGGACATCGGTCGCGACCGCGCTGGGATGGGCTCCCCAGGGCGCCGACCCGATCGCGGACAGCATGGCCGGCCACACATTCACGGTGACGGCCCCATAGCGGAGCTGTGAAATCGCCCGGGAGAGCGTCGCGGCCAGCTGGGGGTCGGCCTCGGTCCGCGGATGCACGATCAGCATGGTCGCCAGGCTGCCCCAGACCCGTTCGTTGACGAACCCCACCGCCTGCTGCAGGAACTCCACCGGGTCCGTGCTTCCGATTTCGACCTCGCCCAGCGCGGGACAGAAGGACTCGCCGGTGAAGAGCGGCTCCCGCCGGTCGGCGGCGTCGAGCCCGGGCACCAGGGTCCACGGCAGCATCCCCCCGATCGGCGCGCCGATGGTTCGGAGACCGGGCCGTCCGGCGGTCAGCCGTTCCCAGCGCTCGGTGGTGCCCGGGTAGTAGGCCATCCGAAGCGGCGCGGCGGCCAGCGCGCGCTCGAGATGGCGGAGGAAGGCATCGCGCTGGGTCCACCCGCGTGGGGTCACCAGCAGCCGGGGGGTATGGCAGTTCATGGCCGCGTTGTGGACCAGCGCGCCCGCCAGCGCCTCGGCCTGAAAGGCGAGCTGCCGGTCCAGATACGGCCCCGGCACGATCAGCACCGGCGTCAGCCCGCCAAGCACCGACGTGACGGGTTTCTGGTGGAGGGGATGGTGCTGCCGCTTCCGCTCGGTCGCTCCGGCCTGGGCCGGTCCCCACAGGATCTCCTCGTGGGTTTCGGTGCATCCCCCCAGGTGGATCTCGTCCACCGACGGGTGCTGACTGAGGTAGGCCCCTTCGGCGGTCCCGCCGCTGACGATGCGGAGGAAGTCGCGGCCCACGGCCTCGGCGAACGCCTCCTCCAGCAGCGGCGCGAGATAGCCGTTGAGGGGATGCAGCTTGAGCAGACAGACCTTGCCCTCGTTGAACATCCGGGTCAGAACATCCTGGACCGGCGCGCCGGCGGAATTGCCGGCCCCCAGCACCAGCACCACGCGGCCGGCCGGTGCCGGCTGCCGGTAGAACCGCCCGCGGGCGCTCAGCATCTCCCGCTCTCCGATGCCGGCCCGGATATGGACCTCGGCCCGGGTAGAAGGCTGGAGGAGGCCGTCGAGGACGCTGCCCGGAAAGACCTCGATGCTGAGCCGACCGTCCACGGTACGGCCCAATTCTCCGATGGGTGCGGGGCGCCGGCGCTGGAGGGCGGACAGGGCTTCGATCAGCAGACGGAACTGACGCAGCACGGGCCAGGGTCCGAGCGCCCACTCTTCCGCCTCGAGCACGGTGCCGGGCACGATCCGTTTCGCGAGGCAGCTCAGCTCGACGCTGCGGGGCGCAGTCCGCGCGTACCCGGCGCGCATGGCCCGCAGCAGCCGCACGCGATCGGCCAGCGGCAGCGCGGCGAAACGCGGTGCCGCGGCGCGCAAGCGCTCGGCGCTCTCATCCAGCTGCCCCCGCGGGGTGGGAGCCAGGGTGCGGGGCGCCTGAGCGGCCGCCGGTACGCTGAAGCGCGCCATCTCGGTCCGGGATCTGGGCCGGTCGGGGCCCTGGGTTGTGAGCGGGAGTGGTCCACGTATCATAGGAACGCTGATCCACCGCCGCCAGAGCGCGGCGATTCCGTCGCCCGGAGCCACCATGACCGCCACCCGCCTGCTGCCCCTGCTTCTGCTGCTTCCTCTGGTGGCCGGTCGCGAGCCGGCGACCCCGCGGCGCGCGCCGCCGATCCCCGCCGGGTATCTGGGCTATACGTTCTGTCGCAACGGACTCGCCGAGACCTGGCTGCGGGCCGACCTGGTCGGCACGCCCGAGGCCGCCGAGGTGCTGGCCCACGAGATGGTTCACCGGCGGCAGGCCGGCGGAGGCGCCGGCTGTGACGCGTTCTTTGCCGGCCTCACCTCGGCCCGGCGGGTGATCGAAGTGGAGATCCCGGCATATTGTGCAGAGCTGGCGGTGGCCGTCGCGCGGGGCGCCGAGCGGGAGGTGTTGCTGCGCGATTATGCCCTGCGGATCTCGGCCCAGTCGGGCGCGATGGAGAACCGGCTGGACGTGCTGATCCGTCTTCGGGCAGTCTGCCGGGAAGCCGGCGGCTCCTGACGGGGCTCTTGACGGCGGCTCGGCTCGGCCGCATTTCTGGCGTGCCGTCTCCGTCCGTCCAGCCCCCGTCCTGCCCCCGATACTGGAGGTCGTCATGGAGCGTCCGCCGACCCGCGAGGAGTTGATCCAGCAGGACATTCAGGACCTCCACCGCCTGGGCTACGCCCAGCAGCTGTTCCGCGAGATGGGCGGCTTCTCCAACTTCGCCATCTCGTTCTCCATCATCTCCATTCTGACCGGCGCGATCCTCCTCTTCGGCTACGGGCTCAAGTTTGCCGGACCGATCATCAACTCGGTCGGCTGGCCGGTGGTGAGCCTGTTCACGCTCTGCGTGGCCGCCTCGATGGCGGAACTGGCCTCGGCCTACCCCACGGCCGGCGGCCTGTACTTCTGGGCCTTCCGGCTGGGCGGCCGGACCTGGGCCTGGACCACGGCCTGGCTCAACATGATCGGGCAGATCACCATCACGGCCGGCATCAATATCGCCGCCGCGATCTACATCGTGGGCGCGCTGACCCGGATCATGGGCCTGCCGGCCGATCAGCCGGTGCCCCTGTTCGGCACCATGACGAACTGGTACTTCTATGTGTTCGTCATGGTCCTGATCATGATCCCGCAGATCCTGATCAACATCTTCGGCATCCGGCTGACGGCCCGGCTGAACGACTTCAGCGTCTACTGGCATATCGGCGGCGTGGCGATCATCGCGCTGCTCCTGACCATTCTCGGCACCCACCACAACAGCGTCGATTTTCTGTTCTCCCGCGCTACGGTAGTCAATCCGCTCGACGCCTCCTCGGCGGACCTCGGGAGCGGCGCGGCGCAGCCCGCCCTCGTGTTCGGCGACTTCAAGTTTGCCTCGCCCCTGTTCAGATTCGTGCCGGGCCTGGTGGAGATGTACCGGGCCGCGCCGTTCGCCCTGGCCTTCGTGCTGGCGCTGCTGCAGGCTCAGTGGACCTATACCGGCTACGACGCGTCCGCCCACGTCGCCGAAGAGACGATCATGGCCCGAAAGAATTCGGCCTGGGGCGTGTTTCTCTCGGTGGCGGTGTCGGCGGTGGTGGGCTACGTGATGCTGCTGATCCTCACCTGGTGCATTCCCAACGGTGACATCGCCGCCACGGCCAACGACGCCTATCCCGTGCTCCAGATCGTGTACGGCAATCTCGGCGTCTTCTTCGCCAACCTGGTGGCCGTCATCATCGGCGTCGCGATGTGGCTCTGCGGCTCGTCCTCGATCACCTCGATGGCGCGGATGTGGTACGCCTTCGCCCGTGACGACGGGATGCCCGGCTCGTCCTACATCAAGCGGGTAAGCCCGACCTACCGCACGCCCGTCTGGTCGATCCTGATCACCAGCGCCCTGGCGGTGGTGCTCTGCCTGTATGCCGCGGCGTACTTCGTGATCACCTCGATCAGCACCATCACGCTGTATCTCGCGTACATGTTCCCGATCTACCTCAACTGGCGGAACCGGCGGCGGGCCAAGGGGGAGTACACCACCGCCGCCACGGCGCCCTGGAGTCTCGGGGCCTGGGGTCCGCTGTTGAACGTGATCGCGATTGGCTGGGTCCTGTTCCTCGCGGTGATCTTCAGTCTCCCACCCAACGAACTCGTCCTCTGGACCATGCTGGGGCTGGCCGCGGGCCTGACGCTGTACTGGCAGGTGTCGGCCAAGCGGACCTTCGTCGGGCCGACCCGGTCCGACGAGCAGGCGCTGCGTCAGCTGGAGTCGGCGGTGGGAGAAGCCGGGGCAGGGGCTGCGACGGTCTGAGGCGTCCGGGGGAGGTCGTATAGACCCAGCCACAGGTCCGAGCCGCCCCCGGCCGCGTCAGCGGCCGGGGGCGTGGTCGTTCTGCTGGCGATGAGGAAGGTGGGTCGACTGCGGGGGTGCGGTGGCCAGGCGGATGCCGCTGGCCGGCGGCTCAGCGACCCTGGGGATTGGAGGGATCGGCCCGAAGCGTCGAATCCCGCCACACCTCGATCGAGGCGAGGTGGCAGGCCTCGGCGAACTTGTTCGAGGGATGGGAGCCGCGCTGGAGCAGGGCGTGGAGCATCTCGTGCCGGACCAGCCATTCCTCGGCCAGCGCATTGGCCGGCAGGTAGATCCGGTTGCCGTCGCGGACCCACCAGCCGTGGGCGACGGTTCCGTTGAGCCCGATCGCGCCGCTGGGTGCGTCCACCGCGTAGAAGGTTACCTGGCTCATCTCCCCGGTCCTGCCGGAGCAGGCTTCCGTCTTCCGCCACCATTCGCTGTAGAGCTCGAGCGTCGGCACCTCCCAGGCGCGCTCGATCGGCGCCAACGGCGCGCCCGCCGCCTTGGGCACGGCACAGGCCGCCACCGACGCCACGACGACGACTCCAGCGAACCAACGACGCATCAGACGCTCCTGCGATCGGATCGCGTTTCGGGGTGCCCGGTGGCGGGTGCGGGGTTCGCCAGCCACTCAGGTGTTGCGATAACGTTGCCGGAACTCCGAAAGGCTTCCGGCATGCTGGCCCGTATTCGTTCTGCCGCCATCCTCGGCATCGACGCCTATCCGGTGGATGTCGAAGTCGACATCAGCAGCGGCCTGCCGTCGTTCGCCACGGTGGGTCTGCCCAACGGGGCGGTCCGGGAAGGCCGGGAGCGGATCGGCGCGGCGCTCACCAATGCGGGGTTCGAGTTCCCGCTCCGCCGCATCACCGTCAACCTGGCTCCGGCGGATGTCCGCAAATTCGGGTCCGGACTGGACCTGCCCATCGCCGTCGGGCTCCTGGCGGCCAGCGGACAGCTGCCCAACCTGGACCTCGCCCGCCTCATGCTCGTAGGCGAGGTGGGTCTGGAGGGCGATCTCCGCCCGGTCCGCGGGGCCCTGTCCCTGGCGCTGGCGGCCCGGGCCGCGGGCTGCACCGGCCTGCTGCTGCCCCAGGAAAACGTGCTCGAGGCGGCCGTCGTCCAGGGCCTGGAGGTCTGCGGAGCCCGCACGCTGACCGAAGTGTGCGCCCACCTTGCGGGTGAGCGGGCGCTGGCGCCGGCCCGGGTGGATCTCCCGGCGCTCATGGCCGAGCGTCGGGGCGATGAGGTCGACTTCGCCGACGTCCGCAGTCAGGCAGCGGCCAAGCGCGCGCTGGAGGTGGCCGCGGCCGGCGCCCACAACCTGCTGCTGGTCGGGCCACCCGGCGCGGGCAAGACAATGCTGGCTCGCCGCCTGCCCACCATTCTCCCGTCCATGACGCTGGACGAAGCCCTCGAGGCCACCAAGATCCACAGCGTGGCCGGGCTGCTTGGCCCCGGCCGCTCGCTCCGGGCGTTCCGGCCGTTTCGGGCGCCCCATCACACCATCAGCGGTGCCGGCCTGATCGGAGGGGGCTCGATCCCCAGACCCGGTGAGGTCAGCCTGGCCCATGGGGGCGTACTGTTCCTCGACGAACTTCCCGAATTCCGCCGCAATGTGCTTGAAGTGTTGCGACAACCCATGGAGGACGGGACGGTTACGCTGAGCCGTGCCTCGATCAGCCTCACTTTTCCTGCACAATTCATGCTTGCGGCCGCCATGAATCCGTGCGCCTGCGGCTACCATGGCGATGGCGCCCACCCCTGCCGGTGCGCCGACGCGGAGGTCGAGCGCTACCGCTCACGCGTGTCCGGTCCGCTGCTCGACCGGATCGACATCCACCTCGAGGTGCCGGCCGTACCCTATCGCGACCTGGTGGGCGCCGAGCCGGAGGAGCCCAGCGCCGTGGTCCGCCAGCGGGTCGAGCTGGCCCGAGTGCGCCAGCGGGAGCGCTTCCGCGACCGTCCGGGCCTCCACGCCAACGCCCAGATGAGCGCCCGCGATCTCCGGCGTTACTGCCCGCTGGCCGAGCCGGTCGAACGCCTCCTTCGGGACGCCGTCGGCCGGTTGGGCCTGTCGGCGCGCGGCTACCACCGGGTGCTCAAGATCGCCCGCACGATCGCCGACCTCGCGGGTGCCGATGAACTGGCAACCTCCCACGTGAGCGAGGCCATTCAGTACCGAAGTCTGGATCGGCGAAAGGTGGCGGTGTGACGCTCGGTTCGGTTCGGTCGCGGGGTTACCTGAATTTGACACGGGCGGGACCGGATGACAACCGGCCGGCCGGACAAGCCGGATCTCGGCGTCGGGCCCGGCTCTGGCCTCGCGTCAGTCCTCGCCCCGCGGCGGCCGGCGGTCGCGCTTGGTCGCCGAGCGGCGCCGCTTGG
>JBBRGH010000032.1:0-14543 GCA_038240915.1 Gemmatimonadales bacterium
CGCCGGCTGCCGCCACTCTTCCAGCTCAAGCCGGTGGGCTGGAGCGGCGGCGCGCTGCTGTGGAAGAATCTGCTGGCCGTGGTGCGCACGCGTCGCACCCGCAACATGGTGGCGGCCTTTGCGGTGGGCGCCGTGGCGGCCGGCGTCCTCTCCTTCCAGGGCGACGGCACCACAGCCGAGATCGCGGGATGGCTGGCCGCGACGTGGGCGGCGCTGTCGGTGGTGATCGGACCGCAGTGGGTCCGAAACGATCTCCGGAGCGACCTGCTCAAGCTCGACCTGCTCCGGAGCTATCCCCTGCCGGGCCGGGCGGTGGTGGCGGCGGAAACCGCGGCCTCGACCCTGGTGCTCACCGCGATGCAGCTCGCGTTGCTGCTGATCGCCTATCTCGCGTTCCTCGGTGTCGCCGACGTGGAACCGCCGCTCGAGCTCCGGAGCGCGATCCTGGCGGCGGCGTTCGTCTGCCTGCCGGGGATCAACTTCCTCGGGATGCTGATTCACAACGGCACTGCCCTGCTCTTTCCGGCCTGGGTCCATCTGGGCAACAACCGGCCGGGCGGCGTCGAGGCACTGGGACAGAACATGCTCATGATCGTGGGCTACGCGGCCGTGCTCGCCCTCATGCTGGCGCTGCCGGCCGCTTTGGCCATCGGTGTCTTCTCCCTGTTGCACGGCGGGATGGGCTGGTGGGCCGCCGGCCCCGGCGCGGTGGCACTGCTCGTCGGGATCGGCGGGGAGTCCGTGCTCCTGATTCGCCGGCTCGGCGCGCTTTTCGAACGACTGGAGCCGGTGACCGCCTCACTCGCGTGAGCCGGTCCGCGGCACGCAAAATCCGTGGGAAGTCGATGAAACCGGCGCCCGCGGCAATCCCTCCGCTACCATCAAGTCTCCCCTGTGTAGCCAGTTAGCCTCCCCGAACCCGGCGGTTCAGATTTTGCACTCGGGGGGCTGACCTTCGGCACCACCCCCGTGTGTTTCATCTACAACGGCCAGACCCATGACAGCTTCGCGCGCGTTTCTCGTCGTCGACGACTCGCCGCTCCACCATCAGATGTACAAGCTGATCTTCGGCCGCGGCTGGCTCCAGGGCAGCACCCTGCACCACGCGACGAACGGGCGCGAAGGATACGCCCTCTTCATGGCCCACCCCGAGCTCACCCTGGTGCTGCTCGACCTCAACATGCCCGAGATGAACGGCCTCGAGTTCCTGGAGCGCCGCCGGGCCGACCAGCTCCATCTGCATGTCCCCGTGGTACTGGTGACCACGGAGAGTACGCCCGATGACGAGGCCCGCGGCCGCGCCGCCGGCGCCTGGGACTATCTCCGGAAACCGTTTCAGCCGGCCGACGTCGAGCGCCTGGCCCAGCGCGTCCTCCAGGCCAGCGCCTGACCCCGGGGCGGACATGAGCGGCGACGAGCACATCTTCACCGAGCTCATCCGCGACTACGTCGCGGAGTGCCTGCCTCACGCCGAGGCGGTGACGGACACGTTCGTCGAGCTGGAGCGCTGTTGGAGCGAGGGCATCCCGGCCGACGATCTGCTGCCCGGCCTCAAGGGGACGCTGCACACGCTCAAGGGCAACTCGGCGATGATGGGCTTCACGCCGCTCCAGAGCCTGGCCCATGCGATCGAGGATCTCTGCGCCCGTTGCATCGCCGACCCGTCGGTCCGGACGGCGGAGGCGGCCAACCAGCTGGTCGAGGGCGGCTCGCTGCTGATCGACCTGATTCGCCATGCGGTCGAGTCGGCGCCGGCCCCCGAGGCTACCACCGACTACGTGGCGCGGGTGGCGCGGCTGCTCGAGGCCACCGTGCTCCCGGAGGCCGAGCGGCGCGACGCGGAGCGGCGCGAAGGCAACCGCCGGCGAACCGACCGCCGCGGCGCCGGCAGCACCGCCGACGCGAGCGCGGTCCGGATCGACTTCCGGCTGCTGGACACCATGCTGGAAATCTTCGGCGAGTCGATGATCGACCACGCCGCCCTGCACGACGCCCACCGGCGCCTGATGCAGCGGCTGGGGGCCACTCCCGAGCTGAACGATCTCGACCGGACCCTGCTCTCGCTCGACTCCACCATGAAGCGGTTCGAGAACGCCCTGATGCGGACCCGGATGCTGCCGGTGTCGACCGTGTTCGGCCGCTTCACCCGGCTGGTGCGCGACGTGGCCCGAAGCGAAGGGAAACGGGTCCGGCTGGTAGCCGCCGGCGGCGAGACGCTGCTGGACAAGACGGTGCTCGATCGGCTCGGGGAGCCGCTGGTCCACCTGCTGACCAACGCGATCGTGCACGGGATCGAATCGGAGGAGGCCCGGGTGGCCGCCGGCAAGCCCCCCGAAGCCTCCCTGGTGCTCCGCGCGGCCCCGATCTCCGACCGGGTGGTGATCACCGTGTCGGACAACGGACGGGGCCTCGACCTGGCGCGGATCCGGGCCAAGGCCGAAGCGCTCGGGCTGGCGGCCCCCGACAACGACGGCGACCTCGCCAACCTGATTTTCCGGCCGGGCTTCTCCACCAGTGATCAGGTCTCGACCCTGGCGGGGCGCGGCGTGGGCATGGACGTGGTGGCGCACTCGATCCGCGAGCTGGGCGGGACCATCGAGATCCGGAGCATTCCGGGCCGCGGGGTCACCTTCGTGCTGGGACTGCCGCTCACGCTGGCCATCGTCAAGTCGCTGATCGTCGAAGTGGACCGCGAGCGCTACGCCGTGCCGCTGAGCCACGTGGTCGAGACGGCCCGGGTGGACCCTTCCGCCATCCACGACATCCACCGGCAGGGCGTGACCATCTGGCGAGGGCATCCGGTGGCCGTCACCGACGGCGGGGTCCTGCTGGGGTCGCCGCCCACCGGCCAGGCGGGACGCTCCTTCTATCTGGTGCTGACCTCGGGCGGTCGGCGGCGGGTGCTGCTGGTCGATCGCCTGATCGGCTACCAGGACGTCGTAGTCAAGGGACTCGATCCGGCGCTGGGCCATCCCGAGGTCGTGTCTGGCGCGGCCATCCTGGGCGACGGCCGGGTGGCCTGCATTCTCGATCCCGTGCGGATCCTCGAGCAGCGGAGCGCGGCATGACCTCGGGTCCGGCGCCGGCGGACATCCCGGGCGAGCGCCTGGCCGCCGCGGCCGCCGCGGTGCCGCGCGGGCGCGACAGCCTGCTTGGTTTCGCCGACGCGATGGACGACTTCTCCAACCAGGCGCAGCCGCTCCCGGCGGACGTCGAGCTGCACCTGGTCACGTTCCATCTCGGCAGCGAGGAGTTCGGCATTCCGATCGAGACGGTCCGCGAGGTGCTCCGGGTGGGCGACATCACGCGGGTGCCCCAGGCGCCGCCGCACGTGAAGGGCATCACCAATCTGCGGGGCCGGATCGTGCCGATCGTCAGCATCAAGACCCGGATGGGGCTGGCCGATGCCCCGCTCACCGCCCGGTCGCGCTGTGTCCTGGTCGAGGTTCACGGGCGGCTGCTGGGCCTGCTGGTGGACGCGGTGTCCAGCGTGGTCAAGGTCCCCTCCGCGGCGGTGGCCCCGCCGCCGGAAGAAATCGTGTCGCCGGCCACCGACTATATCACCGGCGTCGCCCGACTGGGCAGCCGATTGATCATTCTGCTCCAACTCGAGAAGGCCCTGCTCCTGGACGCCAGAGGTGAGTCGTGACCTACGCTCAAGCCGCTCCCGCCGTGACCCTGATCGATCGCCTGCGGCAGACGGCGAACGACTGGCCGATCGGCCGCAAGATTCTGCTCGCCCAGCTGTTCGTGGTGAGCGTCACTCTGCTCTCGGGGTGGGCCTTCCTCCACCAGCTCGGCCTGGTCCACCAGGCGATGGGCAGCGGCGCCGCCGTCGATGGGGTTCTGCGCGACTCACGGACGATCGTGATCGGCGCCACGCTGGGGAGCCTGCTGGCGAGCCTGTGGGTGGCCCGGATGCTGGCCACGCTGATCGGCCGGCGGCTCGAGGACCTCGGCGTCGCGGCGGAGACCATCGCCAAGGGTGACCTGACGGTAAAGGTCCGGAGCCGCTCGCGGGACGAGGTCGGCTGGCTGGAGCACTCCATGCGGGATCTGGTGGACAAGCTGCGGTCGCTGGTGGTCCAGATGGCCACCTCCTCCCGCGGCCTCGCCGTGGCGGCGGAGCAGATCTCAGCCGCCACGGACGAGATGGAGCGCGGGGCCCAGACCCAGTCCACCTCGACCGACGAGACCTCGGCCGCGATGGTGCAGATGGCGGCTCAGATGCAGCAGCTGGCCACCAACGCCGAAGGGCTGGCCACCAACGTGGACGAGACCTCGGCCTCGATCCAGCAGATGAGCGCCACGCTGTCGCAGACGGCCCAGAACGGCGACCAGCTGGTGAACGCGGTGGAGGAAGCCGCCAGCACGCTGACCCGGATGATCGAAAACATCTCCGCCCTCGCCAGCCGGGTCCACATGGTGGACGAGGTGTCGCGCCGGTCGGTCGAGGAGGCCCAGGCGGGTGGCGAGAAGCTCCAGCTCTCCTTCCGGTCGATCAGCGAGCGGTCCCAGGAAGTCGGCAAGATCGTCAAGGTGATCGAGGGCATCGCCGATCAGACCAACCTGCTGGCGCTCAACGCCACCATCGAGGCCGCCCGGGCGGGTGAAGCCGGCAAGGGCTTCGCCGTCGTGGCCGACGAAGTCCGCCGCCTGGCCGAGCGCTCGGTCACGGCCACGCACGAGATCGCCTCCGTGATCGAGAGCGTGCAGGGCGAGACCAAGGCGGCGGTGTCGCTGATGGAGAGCGTGATGACCGGCATCGTCAGCTCGATCAACAAGACGTCGCAGCTGGTGGACGAGGCCGCCACCGCCACGGAGCAGCAGGCCAGCGGCGCCAACGAGGTGCTCAAGATGGCGGGCGACATGTCCACCCTGACCCGGGTCATCGCCGCCGCTGTCAAGGAAAACGCCGTTGGGGCCAACGAGATCAGCCGCGCGGCGCTGAAGATGAACCAGCTCACGCACCAGATGTCCGAAGCGGTGCTGGAACAGAAGCGCGGCGGGGAGATGGTGGTCCGCGCGGTGGAATCGATCGCGGCGGTCGCGCGGCAGAATTTGGTGGCGGCCGGCCAGACCGCTGGCGCGGCCAAGCACCTGGCGAGCGAGTCGGAAACCCTGAAGAGCCGGATCGAGGCCTTCCGCGTATGAACGTCCCCGAGCGGCTGGCGGCGCTGAACGCGCACCGGGACGGCCCGGAGCGGCAGGCGGCGATCATCGTCGCCATGCAGGACGCCGCCATTCCGGTCCGGGACGCGGCCATCCGGCTGGCGGCCCGGTACATCGAGCCGCACGTGCTGGGCACCTTCGTGGCCGACGACGTCAACGCGGTGCTCCGGAACGCCGCCATCGCGGCGCTGGAGCGGCAGGGTCCCTACGCGGTGCCCTACCTCGAGCAGATGCTCGGCGCCGAGAACCATGAAGTCGTCATGTTCGTGCTCCAGGTCCTGGCCCGGAGCGGCAGCCTCCGCTCGGCGCCGGCCATTCTGCCCCTGCTCCGCCACCCGGACGCCAACGTGGCGCAATCCGCCATCGAGGCCCTGGGGCGGCTCCGGGCGGTGGAAGCCGTGCCGGCGCTGCTCGGCATGCTGGGAGAGAACCTGTGGCTCCAGCTCGCCGCCATCTCCGCCCTCGGCGAGATCGGCGCCTGTGAGGCGGTCGGACCGCTGCTGGCCCTGGTGCCCGACACGCTGGTGGCCGACCCGGCGGTCCAGGCCCTGCAGAAGATCGCCGCGCCCGAGGCGCTGGTGCCACTGCTCGAGCGGCTGCAGGACGACCGCGAGCGGGGTCTCCGGGACTCGATCCTCGAGGCGATCGGCGTCGTGGTGGACATGCATCCCGACGCGCGCGGCGCGGCCCTGGCCTTCGGGCGGACCTGCCTCGCCCCGGAACCCCCGGGCAACGTGCTCGGCTACCTGGCGGGAATTCTGGGCGCGAGCGAGGAGCGGGCCGGCCTGCCGAGCGACTTCGGCGAGGGCGAGCCGGTCCACGGGGGCGGCAGCCTGCTCCGGGCGGCGGCCGCGGTCGCGGTGGTGGCCCAGTTGCGGCCACTCTACCCCTCGCTGCTGGTGCACGCGGGACACCCGGACGGCGGCAATTGGGTCGAGGCACTCTGGCGCCGGCACGGGAACCTGTCGTCCGAGGAGCTGCTCGATCTCGTCGGTCACGGCGATCCCACCATCCGCCGCGGCGCCCTCCTGGTCGGCTCCTACGACCCGGAGGATCTCCCGATCATCATGGGCCGGATCTTCGATGAGTCCGCTTCCGTGCGGGCGGCCGCCTGCCGCGCGCTGGGCGCTCTGGAAGATCCGCAAGTGGTCCCCACCCTGATCGACCGGCTCCGCAACGGCGAGGCGATCGAACGGGCGGCCGCGGCCGACGCGCTTGCCCGGATGCCGCCGGAGTCGCTCGACGTGCTGCTGCCGCTGGTGACGCCGACCAGTCCGGTCGAGACCCTGCTGCTGGTGCTGCCGGTCCTGGAGCGGAGCGCGAGCCCGCGGTTCGAGAGCACCGCGCTCGATCTCTGCCGGCACCGGGCCACCACGGTCCGTCGCGCGGCCGCGCGGGTGCTGGCCCGGCTGCCAGGGCCCAAGGCCGAGCTGGCCCTGCTCCGCGCCCTGGGCGACAAGGACGAGGCGATCCAGGTGGCGGCGCTCGACCTGCTGGTCCGCCGCGGCGGCCAGCAAAGCGTGACGACTCTGGTCGGCCTCCTCTCCGCGTCGGACTCGCTCCGCTACCACGTGATCCGCGCGCTGGGCCGGCTCAAGGCCACTTCCGCGGTGGCCAAGCTAAGGGCGCTGTACGACGCCTGCGCCCTGCACGAACGGCTGGAGATCGTGGCTGCGCTGATCGCCATCGCACCGGCGGGACTGGTGCCGTTCCTGGTGGCCCGGATGGCGGCCTTGGAGCCGGAGGAGATCCGGCAGATCGCGGCCCACGGCATCGCCGTGCTGGCCGAGCCGAACGACGTCGGCATCCTGCTGCTGATGGCGGGCGACGCCGACTGGACGGTCCGGAACGAGGCGGCCACCGGCCTGGGGCGGCTCGGCCTTCCGGCGGGCCAGTCCACCCTGCTCACCCTGGTGCGGGACGTCGAGGCGGTGGTGTCGCAGACGGCGCGCGCGGCATTGGACCAGCTTGCCGGGGGGCCGCTCCGGGCATCCGCGTGACCCCCGCCGCCGACGCCGACTGGCGGCTCCTGACGGGGCTCATCGAAGCGAGGTTCGGGCTCTGCTTTCCGGGGATCCGGCGGGAGATCCTCGAGTCGCGCCTGCGGGCGCGTCTGCAGGAGCTGCATCTCGAGTCGTTCAACGAGTACTACCGCTATCTCCGGACACATCCCCAGCGCGAGGCCGAGTTCGCCCACCTGGCCTGCCGCATCACCAACAACGAGACCTACTTCTTCCGCGAGGCGCACCAGTTCGAGGTGCTGACCCGCGACATCGTGCCCCCGCTGCTGGCCCAGCTCCGGACCCGGCCGCTCCGGCTGCTGTCCGCCGGGTGCTCCTCGGGGGAGGAAGCCTACTCCCTGGCGATCACGCTTCAGAACGCCGGGCTCGACCGGCACGGCCCGGGCTGGGAGATCGACGCCTGCGACGTCAACGCCGACCGGATCGCCCGGGCGCGAGCCGGCGAGTACGAGGAAACCGCCCTCCGCGCCTGCGATGCCGAGACCCGGGCGCGGTACTTCACCCGCACCAGCACTCGCTACCGCCTGAACGACGCCCACCGAGTCGGGGTTCGCTTCTTCGAGGCCAACCTCGCGGCGCCCGGCGCGCCGATCCAGGGCGGCGCTTACGACGCGATCTTCTGCCGCAACCTGCTGATCTACTTCAGCCCCGAGGCCTTCGACGGGCTCATCCGGCAGTTCGCGGGCTGGCTCCGGCCCGGCGGCTACCTGCTCCTCGGCCACGCCGAGTCACTGATCGACCGGGGCACCGAGTTCGCCCCGGTCTGCTTGCCGGACGCGGTGGTCTATCGCGCCGCACCAGCCGCCGCATGATCCGGGTCTTCGTGGTGGACGACTCGACCTTCGTCCGGAAGGCGATCGTCAAGGTGCTGCACCGCGATCCCGGGCTCCGGGTGGTGGGCGAGGCCGCCAGCGGGGCCGATGCCCTCCGCACCATCGCCGAGATCAACCCCGACGTGGTGACACTCGACCTCGCCATGCCCGGCCTCGACGGGCTGCAGGCGCTCCGCGGCCTCCTGGCCTGGCGGCCGGACCTGCCCGTGCTGATGCTGTCGGCGCACACCCACGAAGGCGCGGCCGCGACGCTCGAGGCGCTCGCCATCGGCGCGGTGGACTTCGTGGACAAGAGCGCCTTCAGCCTGCTCGATCTCGACTCCCTCGGCCGCCAGCTGGTCGAACGGATCAAGCTCTGGGGGCCGGGGGTCGCGGCCGCGCGCGCGACCCGGCCGCGGACGCCGGCGCACGAGCCACCCGATGTGCCGGCCTCGTTGGCCGAGTGCGACCTGTGCCTCATCGGCACCTCGACCGGCGGTCCGCCGGCGCTCCAGTTTCTGTTCGAGCGGCTGCCCGCGGCGTTCCCGATGCCCATCGCGCTGGTGCAGCACATGCCGCTCGGCTTCACCAAGCCGTTCGCGGACCGGCTCAACACGGTCTGCCGTCTGGCCGTGCGCGAGGCGCGGGACGGCGAGGCCCTCCTGCCCGGCCGGATCCTGGTGGCCCCGGCCGGGCGGCACATGGTGGTGGGCGCCAATCGGGCCGTGTCGCTCGAGGCCGAACCGAGCGGCACCACCCACACGCCGAGCGTGGACGTACTGTTGCGTTCGGCGGCGGCGTCGTGGCCTGGCCGGGTGATGGGGATCCTGCTCACCGGCATGGGTGACGACGGCGCCAAGGGGATGGCCGCGATCCGGGCGGCCGGCGGCGTGACGCTGGGCGAAAGTGAAGTGAGCTGCGTCGTCTATGGCATGCCGAGGGCGGCGCGGCGGATCGGGGCCATCGAACACGAACGGTCGCTGACGGAAATCGCGGCCTGGCTGACGACGTTGGGGGCCCAGGCCGCGCAGCCCGGCTGACCGGGGCTATTCCCCCGCGGTCACCCCGAACCGTCCCCACCGCAGCGCCGCCACCGGCAGCACGAAGAGACTCAGCACGGTCGAGGTCAGCAGGCCGCCCAGGATCACGATCGCCATCGGCCCTTCGATCTCGCGTCCGGGATCGCCGCTCCCGAGCGCCAGCGGCAGCAGGCCGAGCGCGGTGACCAGGGCCGTCATCAGGATCGGGCCCAGCCGTTCGAGCGCACCGCGCACCGCGGTCGCCGGTCCCCACAGCTGCCCCTCGGCCGTGACCAGATGGTCGTAGTGCGAGATCAGCATCACCGCGTTCCGGGTGGCGATGCCGAACAGGGTGACGAAGCCCACCAGCGACCCCAGGCTCAGCAGCCCGCCCGTGGCGAAGACCGCCAGCACCCCACCCACCAGCGCGAACGGCAGATTCGCCAGCACCAGCCAGAGCCGGCTCGACTCCCCGAACGCCACCCACAGGAGCATCACGATACCGGCACCGGCCAGCAGGCTGTCGCGCAGCAACTCGCGCCGCGCCTGCCGCTGGGCGGCGCCGGTGCCGCCGACCTCGGCGTAGACGCCCGCGGGCAGGCCGGCGGAGGGGCCCAGGCGGGCCTCCAGGTCGCGGGTCACGCCTTCCACATCGCGGCCGCGGACGTTGGCGGTGACCGTCTGCACCCGGCGCGCGCCCACGTGCGCGATGAGGAAGCGACCCGTAATGCGGGCCACGTCGGCCACCTGGCCCAGCTCGACCTGGCGTCCGCCCGAGGAAGTGACCGGCAGCGCGCGCAGGTCCTCCGGCCGGGTGCGGCTGGCGGGCAGCAGGGTCACGACGACGTCCGTGGCGCGGTTGCCGTCGAAGGTCTGGGCCACGACCGTCCCGCGGGTCGCGGTCTCGACGGTGGCCAGGACTTCCTCGGGCCGAAGTCCGTACCGGGGCAGCTCGGCCGGCCGCAGCCGCACCAGCGCCTCGGGCGCCACCGGTGGCGGGTCGTACTGGACGTCGGCGGCGCCGCGGATCGCCCCCAGCGTCTCCGCCACCCGGCGGGCGGCGACGTCGAGGCTATCGAGGTCGTCGCCGTAGATCCGGACCACCAGCTCCGCGGTCGAGCCGGTGAGGGTCTCCTCGATCCGTTCCGCCAGGAAGCCGCGGATGGCGAAATTCACGCCCGGGAAGCCGGCCAGGATGTCACGCAGGTCGTCCTGGACGGTCTCGGCGTCCTCGCCGGTGAGCGGCACGAGATCCACCTCGAACTCGGTGTAGTGGGTACCCCAGGTGTCCTCGCTCAACTCGGCCCGCCCGATCCGCTGGGCCACGGAGCGCACCCGGGGATCGCGGCGCAACGCGCGCGTCACCTCCACGCCGAGGCGGAACGACTCGTCGAGTGAGGTGCCCGGCACCGCCGACATGTGGACGAGATAGTGACCCTCGCGGAACTCGGGGAGAAAGGTGGCCCCGAAGTACGGCAGCGTCGCGATGGCGGCCAGGCAGACCAGCCCGACCGCGGCCACCACGACGCCAGGGCGCTCCGCCAGGCCGCCGAGCACCCGGGCGTAGCGCGCCTTGAGCCAGCCGAGCACCGGTGACTCGTGCGCCCGATGCTCCCGCCGGCCGAGGAAGATCAGGGTAAGCGCCGGCGTCACGGTCAGCGCGACGACGAGCGACGCCAGGATCGCCAGGATATAGGCGATCCCGAGCGGCCGGAACAGTGCCCCCTGGACGCCGGTGAGGGTGAGCACCGGCACGAACACGAGCGCCACCACGAAGGTGGCGTACACGACGCTGCTCCGGACCTCGAGCGAGGCGTCGAGCACCACGGCCGGGATGCGCCTCGGCTCGGCCAGCGCGCGGTTCTCGCGCAGCCGGCGGGCAATGTTCTCGACGTCGATGATCGCGTCGTCTACCACCTCGCCCAGGGCAATGGCGAGGCCGCCCAGCGTCAGGGTATTGATGCCGAAGCCGAGCCGGTCGAGCACGATGAGCGCGGCGAGCAGGGACAACGGAATGGCGGTCAGGGAAATGACGGCCGCGCCGGCGTCGGCCAGAAACACGAGCAGAATGACCGCCACCAGAGCGGCGCCGAGCAAGAGCGAGGTCAGGATGTTCCGGAGCGCGAGGTCGATGAACTCCGAGGGCCGAAAGATGTCGCGATGGAGCTGCAGGCCTTCCGCCCGCATGGCCGGCTCCACCCGGGCCAGCGCTTCCTCGGCGCGCTGAGCCACGATCTTGGTGTTGGCCCCGAGCTGGGCCGAGATCACGATCACCAGGCCGCGCTCCCCGTTGACGCCACCTTCGCCGAAGCGGGGCGCCGGGGCCTCGACCACCTGGCCGAGATCTCCCAGCCGGAGTACCGCGCCATCGCGCTCGCGGACGACGGTCTCGCCCAGCGCACGCGGCGTCAGCGCCTGGCCCTCGGCCCGCACGGTGATCCGCTGGTTGGCGCCGTCGAGTACGCCGGCGCCGCGGACCCCCGTCGCCTGCCGCGCCGCATCGACTACTTCGGCTACGCCGATGCGGTGAAGCCGGAGCAGGTCGGGATCGAGCTGAATCTGGAGTTGCCGCACGTCGCCGCCGAACACGGCCACCTTGGAGACCCCCGGCGTCGCCAGCAGCCGGGGACGGAGCACCCAGTCCACGAAGGTGCGCTGCTCCATCAGCGTTCGCCGGGCGGAGGTCACGCCGACGACGAGAATGGTGCTGGAGGAGGAGGTGAGCGGGGTGAGGACGGGCGGCTCGACCGTGGCCGGCAGCCGGCCCGCCGCCTCGCCCAGCCGCTCGGCCACGGACTGGCGGGCGCGATAGATGTCCTCGTGCTCCGCCAGGACGGCGGTGATGACCGAGAGCCCCTGGATCGATTGCGACCGGACCGCGGCGATGCCATCGACCCCGTTGATCGCGTCCTCGATCGGCTTGGTCACGAGGACCTCGACCTGGTCGGGCGAGAACCCGGGTGCCTCGGTCTGGATCGAGACCTGCGGCGGGGCAAATTCGGGGAACACGTCGAGCCGGGCATCGGCCACGACGCCGGCGCCGTAGACCACCAGCGCCAGCGCCAGGCCGAGCACCACGCCACGATGGCGGATGGACTGGCGGACCAGCGCGGTCAGCACGCGGGCGTCCAGCGACTCACTCGCCCGCCTCGTCGCCCACCGTCACCCGGGCGCGGAACTCCTCCGAGAGCAACTCCTCCGCGCCCCGGCGCACCACCGAGTCTCCAGCCGCGAGCGGTGCGCCGCTGAGCCAGCCACCCGCCACGGGACGGTCGGTGGACACGCGCACGCGCTCGAACTGTCCGGGCCCGCGCCGGCGATAGGCCCACGCCAGGCCTTCCCACTGCACGACGGCGGAGTCGGGAACGACCACCCTCGCGGCCCGGGCTCCGGTCACGGCACCCTCGGCCGCCGAAGAGCCCGGAGTCGCGACCAGCGCGGTCAGCGGGACGCCGGGCGCGGCGCCGGGCCAGGTGCGGGCCGCACGGTAGAGATAGACCGGCCGGCGGGTGACCGGGTCAGCCTCGGGCGCCGGGCCGACCAGGCGAGCCGGTACTCGATCGCCGCCCACGGGCAGCGCCAGCGCCCGGGCCGGCGTCTCGCCCGCAGGCTGAAGCCACACCACACGCACCAGCGGGCGGCTCAGGTCGGTCACCTCCAGCAGCGCCTGACCGGCCTCCACCAGCGCGCCAGGCTGGGCCCCGACCCGCGTCACCACACCCGAGATCGGGAGCGACAGCGGGCGCGCGTCGGACACACGGGCGAGCTCCACGCCCGCCCGCACCCGCTCGCCGAGGCCGGGCCAGCGGGCGCCCTCCGGCACCGTGAAGCGTCCAGCGACGGGCGCTCGAAGCGTGACGGCCCGCTCGGTCTCGGGCACGATCTCGGCCGGCAGCGCCACCTCGGCGGCACCGTCAGCGGCGCGAACCGGCGTCAGCGCCAGGCCGATCCGCCGGAGCTCCGCGCTGTCGAGCGTGACGGTGACGCCACCAGCTACGGCCTGCACCCGGGTGGAGGCCACCACCGGCTGCTCTCGCTCCGCCTCACGGGCGACGTCCAGCCGCGACTGCCGAAAGCGCAGCACCAGCCAGGCGGCGCCGGCCAGCAGCAAGACCAGGAGCAGGATGCGTCGCAGGGCTCGATTCATTGCGGGGTTTCCTCCGTCATCACGTCGGTCCGCGGATCGGGCCAGCGCCCCGGTTCCGGCCCGGCCGACCCGCCCAGCGTCGCGTCGAGCGCCGCGCCGGCGGTGGCGAGTCGGGCCACCAGGAGCCGCCGCGTGCGCTCGGCCCGCAGCACACCCAGCTCGGCCAGGACGCGATCGAGGCGGGCCGTCTCACCCCGGTCGTAGGCGGCGCGGGCCAGCGCCGCGGTCCTCGCTGCCGCCGCGAGCTGCGAGTCGGCCGCCGTGGCCTCGATCGCGGCGCCATGGCAGCGGGCAATGGCGCGAGCCACCTCACCCAGCAGCTCGTCCTGCGCTTCCGCCACGCGTGCACCCGCCGCAGCCCGGCCGGCGGCCGCCTCGTCGACCGGGGCCTGATGCCGGAGCCCGAGCAGGTTGGGCAGCGCCGTCGCCAGGGTCCAGCGATGGACCCCCTGATCCCAGATGAAGCCGGGGCCGAGCTCGAGGTCGGGATACTGCCGGGCGATCACGGCGCGCAGGTCGGCTTCCGCCACGGCGTACTCCGCGAGGGCCCGGCCGATCTCCGCCCGGTGCGTGAGCGCCAGCGCGGCGAGCGAATCGTCGCCCGGGTTCCCGACGCGCTCGCATCCCGCCGCCGAGTCCGGATCCACCTGCACGCGATCGACGGCCGCGAACGGCAGCGCCGTCGCCCCGGCCAGCACGGCACGGGCGTCGAGGACCTGGCTCTCCGCCGCGCTCATCCGGAATCTCGCCTCCTGCGTCTCGGCGGCCGTCCGGGCCAGCTCGGCGGCCGTCAGCCCTGCCTCCTGGTACCGCGCCCGTTCGAGCGATTCGACTTCGGCCAGAGCTTCCGCCTCCCGGCCCGCGCCATCGCGCTCGAGCTCGGCGTCGGCCAGGGCCAGCGCGGCCGCTCTGGCGTCCGCGCCGATGCGCCAGGCGACCCGGCGGAGCTCGGCCTCAGCGAGGGCAGCGCCGGCGCGCGCGCGCTGCCGCCGGGCGCCGCGCTTGCCGCCGAGCTCGACCGACATCAGCGCGGCCAGCGAGACCACCCATGGCGACGCCCCGTCACTGCCGGAGACGGCCCGCTCGACGTCCAGGCTCGCCCCGGGAGCCGGTCGCGCACCCGCGGTGCGCTCGGCCGCCAGCGCGGCCCGCCAGTCGGCGCGCGCGCGCGCCAGCTCGGCCCGAAGGCCCAGCGCCGCCAGCGCGAGCTGACGATCGGTCCAGCGCAGCGGATCGGGACGCGGGCCCCAGCGGGCTACCCAGCCGAGCAGCTGGGGATCGGAGAGCCGACGGGCGCGGTAGGCCTCGGCGTGCGCCGCGGGGAGCAGCGGCGCCGGCACGTAGCGGACGCACCCGGCGACGAGCACCAGGG
>JBBRGH010000033.1:0-14058 GCA_038240915.1 Gemmatimonadales bacterium
TGTGGACCGAGCGGAGATACTCGCGATCGACGTGGGTGTAGATCTGGGTGGTCGAGAGGTCGGCGTGGCCCAACATTTCCTGCACGGCGCGGAGATCGGCGCCGCCCTCGAGCAGGTGGGTCGCGAAACTGTGCCGGAGCGTGTGCGGGGTCACCCGCTTGGTGATGCCGGCGCGGGTAGCCGCCCGCTTGACGATGCCCCAGGCGCCCACCCGCGAGAGCGGCCGACCGTGCGCGTTGAGCAGGACCCGGCCCCCGCCCTGGCCGCGGTCGATCTCGGGCCGGAGCTGGTGGAGATACACCGAGACCGCGCCGATCACCGTCCGGCCGATCGGCACCAGGCGCTCCTTGCCGCCCTTCCCGAAGACCCGGACCAGATTCTCCGACAGCAGCAGGTCCGTGATTCCCAGACCGCAGAGCTCCGAGACGCGCATGCCCGCACCATAGCCCAGCTCCAGCAGAGCGCGATCGCGCCAGGCGAGCGGCTGGTCGAGGCCGGGCGCGGCCAGCAGCGCGTCGATCTCGGCGACCGCGAGGGTGTCGGGCAGCACGCGCCCGCGGCGGGGCGACTCGAGCCGATCGCTCGGGTCGGCGGCCAGCCGGCCCTCGCCCAGGAGGAAGCCATAGTACGTTCGCACCGCGGAAACCTCGCGCCGGATCGTGGCCGCGCTCAAGCCGAGGTCCTTGAGCAGGTAGACGAAATCACGGAGCAGCGTCCGGCTCACCTGCCCCGGGTCGCGCACGCCCTTCGCGGCGGCGAACTCGGCCAGCCGCTGCAGGTCCCGGAGGTAGGCCGTGACCGTGTGCTCGCTGTGGCCCGACTCGAGCGCGAGGAAGTCGCGAAAGCCCTCGAGGCCGAAATCGCGCGAGGCTCGCTCGCGCAGGTCGGCGACCGTCACCGGTCCCGCTGCGCCTGCAGGCGTCGTGACACGTCGGCCAGGTCGGCCGGCTTGAGGCCAAGCAGCTCGGCGGCCAGGTGCATCAGCCGGGTCTCGTGCTCGCCGATGACCCCGTCGGCGAAGGCCACAGTCCACATCCGCTCGACCAGCTCCACCCGCTCGGCACGGCCTACCCGCTTGCGCAGCCGGCGGGCATAGTCGGCGAAGCGGCTCCGGCGCTCTTCCTCGGGGGACGGCTCCGGCGGCGTGCCGCCGCCTTCGCTCAGCCCCCAGCGCCCGTGCAGATGCTCGGCGATGAGCCGCCGCTCGTCGGGTGTGAGCACCGGATCGGCGTAGGCCAGCTCGAGCACCACCAGCGCCGCGGCCTGCCGGGCAGAGCCCTCGGCGATTTCGGTCCCGGCGAGGAAGGACGGCGCGGCCGGATCGAGCGCATCCCGGGTGGCGTGCCACACCCGTTCGCGCGAGCGCTGACGCCGGCGGACCAGATACCAGGTTGCGCCCGCCGCGGCGAGCACCAGCGTGGCGATGCCGAGCGTCCGGTTCACGCCGGCGATGAAACCGGTGATCCGCTCCCACTCGGAGCCGATGACGGCGCCGAGGATGGTGAGCCCGCCATACCAGATGGCCGATGCGAGCCCAATCGGCGCCAGGGTGCGGAAGGCGCCGAGGCCCACGAGGCCGCCGAACGGCGGCACCACGGCGCGGATGCCGGGCAGGAAACGGCTGACGACGATGCCGACGGTGCCGAACCGGAGATACTCGCGCTCGATCAGGGCCAGCGAGCGCGGCGCCAGCAGCCGGCGGCCGGTGGGCGTGGCGAACAGCCGCCGGCCGTAGCGGCGGGCGGCGAAATAGACACCCGCCGCGCCGAGCAGATTGGCAATCCAGGTGACGAGGAAGACCGCGAGCGGCGTGGTGACGCCGCGGTGCGACAGGAACGAGCCCAGCGCCACCGCCGCATCCGACGGCACGGGCGGCAGCACGTTCTCCACCGCCGCGAGCAGTGCGAGCACTGCGTAGACGGCGGTGGAGGGGAGCTGCGAGACCCAATCCAGCAGGGACTCGATCAGCGGACCTCCAGCACCACGACGGCGATGACCGCGAGCCCCTCGCCTCGTCCGATGAAGCCCATGCCTTCGTTCGTCTTGGCCTTGACGCTGATGGCGCCGGCGTCGACGCCGAGCCGGGAGGCGAGCGCCGCGGCCATTGCGGCGACGTAGGGCGCCAGCTTGGGCCGCTCGGTGATGACCGAGCAGTCGGCCTGCGCCAGGGTGAGGCCGCGACCCTGGACCAGCTCGTGGGCAGTGCGGAGCAGCTCCATCGAGTCCGCGTCCTTCCACAGCGGGTCGGTATCGGGAAAGAGCTGGCCGATGTTGCCGGCGCCGGCCGCGCCGAGTATCGCGTCGGTCAGCGCGTGGGCCACGGCGTCGGCGTCTGAGTGGCCGGCCAGTCCCTCCGTGTGCGGAACGGTGACGCCGCCCAGCACGAGCGGGCGGCCCGCGGCGAAGCGGTGCGAGTCGTAGCCGATCCCCACGCGGGTCACGCCGCGACCGCCTCCTCAATGAGGCTGTAGTCCTGCCGGCGGCGCACCGGCCGGTAACCGGCATCGCGGATCAGGCGCTCGATCTCCTGGAGGGTGGTGCGGTAGGTGGTGCCCGCGGCGGAGACCACGTTCTCCTCCATCATCAGGCTGCCGTAGTCGTTGGCGCCGAAGCGGAGGGCCACCTGCCCCACCTTGGGGCCCATGGTCACCCACGACGACTGCAGGTTGGGCACGTTGTCGAGCACGATCCGGCTCAACGCCAGCATGCGGAGGTAGGTGACGGCGTCGGTCTTCTCGACGTCCGACATCCCCGGGGTGCCCTCCGGCTGCAGCGGCCAGCAGATGAAGGCGGTGAAGCCGCCGGTCTGGCCCTGCACCTCGCGCACCCGGAGCAGGTGCTCGATCCGGTCCTCGTCGGTCTCGCCCAGCCCGTACATCATGGTGACCGAGGTCCGCATCCCCTGGCGATGCGCCTCCTCCTGCACGCCGAGCCACTCCTCCGTCTGGGCCTTCTTCCTGGCCACGCGCTCGCGGATCCGGTCCACCAGGATCTCGCCGCCGCCGCCCGGAATGCTGTCGAGGCCGGCGGCCTTGAGCTCGCGCACCACGTCCGGCACGCTCAGCCCGAAGCGCTCGCTGAAGAACACCACCTCCGACGGCGAGAAGCCATGAATGTGAATCGGGTGATGGCGCTTGATGTACCGCATCAGCTCGAGATACCACTCGAACGGGATGTACGGGTTGTGTCCGCCCTGGAGCAGGATCTGGACGCCGCCGATCGCCTTGCACTCGTCGATCTTGGCGCCGATCTGCTCGAAGCTGAGGACATAGCCGCCGCTGTCCTTGGGCCGACGGTAGAAGGCGCAGAACTGGCAGTCGGCGACGCAGACGTTGGTGTAATTGATGTTGCGGTCGATGATGTAGGTGACGACCGGGTCGGGGTGCTGCCGCCAGCGCTCCGCGTCGGCCAGCTGACCAAGCTCGAGGAGCGGGGTGCGCTGATAGAGCTCGAGCAGAGCCTTGAATTCACTTGAACCACGGTCCACAACGCTCATCTGGGCAACCAGTTAAGGATTAACGTCCAGCGTCTTTCAGGCGACGGCCCCAGTCCGACCGGCAGTCCTTACCTTGGGTTCTCCTTCGAGGTCCCGGATCAGGCCGCCGTGATGAACGAGAGCGACCCGTCGGGCACGAGGCCTTCCTGCGCCAGCCGGCGGAAGAAATCCGTCAGCCCGGCCAGGTGGCGGTACGAGAGGGCGTAGTCCAGGTCGCCGAGATACGCCCGGCAGACCCGCTCGGCCACGCCGGTCGCCGCCGCCGCCGCCGCCGCGAGTTCGTCCAGGTGGGCCAGTCCCCAGGTCCGGCTCTCGAGCAGCCGCCGATGCACCGCCTGCACCGCCTCGAGGCCCGCTTCGCGCCGCGCGGCCCAGACCGCGAAGACGAACGGCAGCCCGGTCCAGGCCCGCCACTCCTCGCCCAGATCCACCCGCACCGGATAGCGCTCCTCGGCGGCCAGCAGCAGCGCCGCGTCGCCGATCACCAGCACCGCATCGTGCGGCAGGCCCGCCAGGGCCGCCAGATCGGCGGCCTCCGCGCGGGCGGTGGCGTAGCGGGGCCGCACGTTCCACCGGTGCCGCGCGATCAGGTCCAGCAGCAGCACCGAGGTGCGGGACGACGCCGTGCGAAGGACCGTGCAGTCGTCGAGCTCGGCCACCGGGCGGCGCGAGAAGAGCGCCACGCTGTGCACCGGCCCATCACAGGTGATGGCGAGGTCGGGGAGCAGGTGATAGGCCACGGCGTTCCGGGCGTACTCGACCGCGGAGACCACGCTCACCTGCAGCTCGCCCGCGGCCAGCAGGTCGTTGAGCTCGGAGGCGGTGCCGGTCACCAGCTCCGCCGGCACCCGCACCAGTCCGCGGTCGATCGCCCCGTAGACCGGGTAACAGTTGATCCAGGGGATCCGGCCCAGCCTCATGCCGCGTGCACCACCGGAAGCGCCGCCCCACGCCGGAGCGACGGCTCCGGCGGCGGGTCGTCGAACTGCTCGCGCACCGCCTGGTAGAGACTGTCGCGCTCGACGGGCCGCTTGCCCGCCCCCCGGATGAGCCGCACCAGCTCCAGGTAGTGCATGTGCATCTGCGTGTGCGCGCCGGCCTCGTGGTACACCCGCTCGTACACCACGGTGCCCTCGACGTCGTCGCAGCCGAAGCTGAGCGCGATCTGGGACAGGAACGGCGTCACCATCGGCCAGTGGGTCTTGATATGGGGCACGTTGTCGAGGAACAGGCGGCCGACGGCGATGTTCTTGAGGTCCTCGTAGCCCGTCGTCGCGGTGCCCACGCGCCCGAGCTCTTCGCCCAGCTCGTTGTGGTCGGGGTGATACGCGAGCGGGATGTAGGTGAGAAAGCCGCGGGTCTCGTCCTGCAGCTCGCGCAGCATCGAGAGATGGGCGATCCGGTCGGCGGCGGTCTCCACGTGCCCGTAGAGCATGGTGCAGTTGGTCGGGATGCCGAGCTCGTGCGCGGTCCGATGCACCCGGATCCACTCCTCGCCGGTGAGCTTCCGCTCGGCGATGGTGGCCCGCACCGCCGTGCTGAACACTTCGGCGCCGCCGCCGGGCAGGCTGGTGAGCCCGGCCTCCTTGAGCGCGACCAGCACGTCCCGCTCCGAGATCCGCTCAATCCGGGCCAGGTGGGCGATCTCGACCGCGGTCAGCGCCATGATGTGGACGTGCGGGTGTCGCTCCTTGAGCCCGCGGAGCATGTCGGTGTAGTAACTCAGCCTGAGCTTGGGGTGGAGTCCGCCGACGATGTGGAACTCGCGCGTCGGCATGCCCCGCGCCTGCTCCGCCTCGTGGTAGACCTCCTCCAGCGACCGGGTGTAGGCGCCGTCTTCCTTGGGCATCCGCGCGAACGAGCAGAAGACGCAGGTATTCCGGAGCACGCAGACGTTGGTCGGATTGATGTGCTGGTTGGCGGAAAACAGGACCCGGTCCCTGTTCCGGCGGGTGTTGGCCGCGTCCGCCAGGCGCCCCAGCCCGAGCAGGTCGGTGGTGGCGTAGAGGGACTGCCCTTCTCCGGCGTCAAGGCGCTCGCCGGCCAGCACTTTTTCGGCGACGGGGAGAAGCGCGGGATCTCTGAGCTGCAGCGCGGCAGTGCCGTCGGACATGCTATCTCCTTGGCAGAACGCAGGTAAGCCAGTGGCAATCTAGCGGGAGGAACGCCCGCCGGGCCAGCGGTGACCTGGGGTCGACCTAAGGGCGGACGGGGGAGCTGGGTCGGCTCGTTCCTCTCTCTCGCGGCGCCACGCTCACGAGAGTCCCCATCAGGGGCCCGCCAGGCTTTGCGAACCGTCAGTGATGTCACGAACCCCCTATCCCTAATCCTTGCTGATTCGCGGTTTCCGATAGCGTTGCGTTGACGCCCCCCCCCCAGCCCTTGCGGCGTTGCCGTGCCGTCGAAAGTACGTTCGGGTGGCATTTGCCACGCTTGGGACGTTTGGTGCCCCTCCATGGACGCAGTTTGTGTCCGTTTGGATGCGTTTGGTGTCGTCCGTCCGTACTTCTCTGGCACCGGCGCAAGCTCCTACAGGTTTTTTGTTTATCAACATCGGTCCACATGGCCTACGGGCGGCGTTTGGTTTGCGAACATCCATCAACAAACGCTTGCGGCCAAACGGAAGCGCCGTAGATTCGGAGTGTCCTTCACAGGGGTCAACCGGTGGGACCTCAGCCCGACTATTCCCGCGCCGCCCTGGCGCGGTTCATCGAATTCGTGGTGGCGAAAGGATTGGTACACCCCGCCACCGCCCAGGGGTGGCGGGTGGCCACGAGCAAGGTCCTGGAGGAACTGTCGGCGGAGGAATCCGGCGACGTCCGCCGGATCGACGTCGAGGCGACCTTCAAGGGATTTCTCAACCGCTATCCCGGACGCCTGTCCCCTGCTTCGGTGGGTGAGTACCGCCGCCGGGTGGGCCGGGCGATCGAGGAGTTCGTGCGCTGGATGGAGGATCCAGGGAGCTACGCCTTCCGAACTCCGGCGCGGTCAGCGAAGGCGGAGCTCCGCCGGCGGGCGCTGCCCGACGCAGGGCCCGCCGAGCCCGCTCCGCGTTCGCGGGCCGTGCCTTCCGGGCAGCCGAACGCTGCCGGCATCGCGCTCGAGTACCCGCTCCGGCCCGACCTGTTGGCCCAGGTGGTGGTGCCGCGGGACCTCACCATGGAAGAGGCCCGGCGGATGGGTGCCTTCCTGGTCACGCTGGCGGTGGACTTTCGGGCAGGATCGCAGCCGGCTTCCTAGGGCGCAGACCAAAACGCCGCCCTCGAAAGGGCGGCGCAAGGGCAACGAACCGGGGGGGACATTCGCTACGACTCCCAGCGCCGGACCGCCAGCGTCACGTTGTGTCCCCCGAAGCCGAACGAGTTCGACAGCGCCACATCCACCCGCCGCTCGAGCTTGTGGTTGGGCGCGGAGGGCAGGTCGCACTGGGGATCGGGCATGAACTGGTTGATGGTCGGCGGGATCACGCCGCAGGTCGACACCAGGAGCGACACGCCGAACTCGAGCGCGCCCGCGCCGCCGAGGAGATGGCCGGTCATCGACTTGGTCGAGCCGAACACGAGTTTCCCCGCCTGCTCCCCGAACACCGCCTTGACGGCCTCGGTCTCGGCCACATCGCCCTGCTGAGTAGACGTGCCGTGCGCGTTGATGTAGCCCACATCCTTGGGATCGATCTTCCCGTCCGCCAGGCAGAGCCGCATGGCCCGCTGGGCCCCCTCGCCATGCTCGGCGGGGGAGGTGATGTGATACGCATCGCCGCTCATGCCGTACCCGAGCACCTCCCCCAGGATCCGGGCGCCGCGGCGCTCGGCGTGCTCCAGGCTCTCCAGCACCACGATCGCGCCGCCGTCGGCCAGCACGAACCCGTCGCGATCGCGGTCGAACGGCCGGCTGGCCGTCTCCGGCGAATCGTTGCGGGCGGACAGCGCCTTCATGTTGGCGAAGGCGGCCACGGTGAGGCCGGTGATCGCCGCCTCGGCGCCGCCGGTCACCATCGCGTCGGCCACGCCGTTCCGGATCATCTGGAACGAGTCCCCGATGGCGTGCGCCGACGAGGCGCAGGCGGAGACGGTGGCGTAGTTAGGCCCCTTGAGGCCGTAGCGGATGGAGACGAGCCCGGCGGCGATGTCGGGGATGAACATCGGCACGAAGAAGGGGGACACCCGGTCCGGGCCCTTGAGGACGTACGCCGTGCAGTTGTCCTCGTACGTCTGCATCCCGCCAATGCCGCTGCCGATGACTACGCCGGTGCGCTCGGGCGACGGGAACTTGCCTTCCAGCCCCGCCTGGGTGACCGCCTGGTGGGCGGCCGCCAGCGCGAACTGGGCGAAGAGATCGTACCGCCGGGCTTCCTTGCGGTCGATGTACAGCAGGGGGTCGAACCCCTTCACTTCGCAGGCGAACCGGACCGACAGCTTCTGCGGATCGAATTTCGTGATCGGCGCGGCGCCCGATCGTCCGGCCAGCAGCGCTGTCCAGGTGGAATCGACGTCGGTCCCGACGGGCGTCACCAGCCCGAGGCCGGTGACGACGACACGCGGCGCCAAGCTACTTTCCGATCTTCTCGTGGAGGTAGTTCATGGCATCGCCCACGGTGCGGAGCTTCTCCGCGTCCTCGTCGGGGATGTCGATGTCGAACTCCTTCTCGAACGCCATCACGAGCTCGACGGTGTCCAGGCTGTCGGCGCCGAGGTCCTCCATGAAGCTGGCCTCGCTGGTGAGCTTCTCGCGCTCGACGCCAAGCTCCTCGACGATGATGTCCTTGACCTTCTCTTCGACGTTGCTCATGTCGTCCTCAATTGGAGTTTCCCGCATCGCGGTCAGATGACCATCCCACCGTCGACCACCAGCACCTGGCCGGTCATGTAGCCGGCCAGGTCGGAGGCCAGGAAGAGCACCGCCCCAGCCACGTCCTCGGGCCGGCCCAGGCGGCCCAGCGCGATGTCCTGTAATAATGTGGCCCTCGCCTGATCGGGCAAGGCGGCGGTCATGTCGGTCTCGATGAATCCGGGCGCCACGCAGTTGGCCAGCACGCCCCGGCTGGCGTACTCCTTGGCCACCGACTTGGTGAAGCCGATCAGGCCCGCCTTGCTCGCCGCATAGTTGGCCTGGCCCTTGTTGCCCGTCAGGCCGACGATGCTGCTGATGTTGACGATCCGCCCGGCCCGCCGCTTCATCATCCCCTTGATCACGGCCCGGGTCGTGTGGAACGCCCCCTTCAGGTTGGCGTCCAGCACCTCGGTCCAGTCGGCGTCGGTGAGCCGGAGGAGGATGTTGTCGCGCGTCAGGCCGGCGTTGTTCACCAGGATGCCGATCGGGCCGAGCGCCTGCTCGGCGGTGGCAATCGCAGCCTCGACCTCGGCGGCCTGGGCCACGTCGCAGGCGACGCCGGTGGCGCGGTCACCCAGTTCGGCCGCCACCGCCGCCGCCCGGGCCTGGTCGCGGCCCACGATGGCGACCCGGGCCCCCGCGCCATGGAGCGCGCGGGCGATGGCGAGCCCGATGCCGCGGGTGCTGCCAGTGACGAAGGCGGTCTTGCCGGTCAGGTCGATGGAGGTCATGCCGCCAGGAAGGCCTCGACCTCGTCGGCGGTGCCGAGGGCCACGGTGGCCGCGCCGGGGACGATCCGCTTGAGCAGTCCGGAGAGCACGTTGCCCGGCCCGATCTCGACGAACCGGGCCCCCGGTGCCAGCGCCGCCGCCGCCTGCATGCACGCCACCCACCGCACCGGCGCAGTGAGCTGGTCCACCAGCAGGCGCTTGGCATCGAGCCCGGTCCGGACCGCCTCGCCACTGGCGTTGGCCAGCACCGGGAACGCGAGATCGACGAAGGCGACGTCGGTCAGCGCGTCATGGAGACCGTCCACCGCCGGGGCCATCAACGGCGAATGAAAGGCGCCGCTCACCTTGAGCGGAATGACCCGCTTGGCTCCCCGCGCCTTGCACGCCTCGCCCGCGCGGGTGACGGCGCCCGGATCGCCCGAGATGACGGTCTGGTCGGGGGCGTTGAGGTTGGCGGCCACCGCCACGCCGTCCTGCCCGGAGGCCTCGTTGCAGGCCTGATCCACCTGCTCGGTGACGAGGCCGAGCACGGCGGCCATGGCGCCGGGCCGGGCCTCGCCGGCGGCGAACATGAGCTCACCGCGGCGGCGGACGAGCCGCGCCGCCGCCGTGGCACTGACGGCGCCGGCCGCCACGTGCGCGCTGTACTCGCCCAGACTGTGTCCCGCGCCCGCTCCGACCGGCCCCACCTTGTCGCGCACCACGGCCCAGACCGCGGCCGAGTGGGCCAGGATGGCGGGCTGGGTGTTGTGGGTCTGGATGAGCTGGTCCTCGGGTCCCTGCCACATGATCCGGGAGAGCGCCAGGCCGAGCGCGTCGTCGATGGCGGCGAAGGTGTCGCGCGCCACCGGGAACCGCTCGGCCAGGTCGCGGCCCATGCCGATCCGCTGAGCGCCCTGCCCCGGACACATCAGCACGCTCACCACCGGATGACCGCGCTGCCCCAGGTGAACCCGGCGCCGAACGCCACCAGCAGCACGACCGTGCCCGGCCCCACGCGCCCTTCCGCCACCGCCTGTTCCAGCGCCAGGGGAATCGAGGCGGAGGACGTGTTGCCGTAGCGATCCACGTTGACCATGACTTTGGACATCGGCAGGCCCGCATGCTTGGCGGTGGCCTCGATGATCCGGAGATTGGCCTGGTGGGGCACCAGCAGGTCCACCTGGTCGGCGGTCAACCCGGCCTGGCGCAGCGCCTGGTCGCAGGCGTCGGCCATCGCCAGGACCGCGGCCTTGAACACCTCGCGGCCGGCCATCTTCATGAAGTGGGAGCGCTCGCAGACCACCCGCTCGCTGATGGGATCGACCGAGCCGCCGCCCGGGCGATACAGCAGCGGCGCGAGACGGCCATCCGACTTGATGAAGGACGCCAGGATGCCGCGGCCCGGCGCGGAGGACCGGCGGACGATCGAGGCGCCGGCGCCGTCCCCGAAGAGAATGGCGGTGGAGCGGTCCTGGAAGTCGGTGATGGTGGACAGCTTCTCCGCCCCGACCACGAGCACCGTCCGACTCTGGCCCGAGGCGATCAGCCCCTCGGCCACGGTGAGGGCGTAGACGTACCCGGGACAGGCGGCGCCGATGTCGAACGCGGCAGCGTTGTCGGCGCCGAGCAGGGCCTGCAGGTCGCAGGCGGTGGAGGGGAGCAGCCGGTCGGGGCTGGCGGTGGCGAGGACGATGGCGTCGAGCTCGCCGGCCTCGACACCGGCGGCGGCCATGGCCTGCTCGCTGGCGGCCTGGCTCAGCGAGGCGACCGTCTCGTCCGGCCGGGCAATGTGGCGCTCGCGAATGCCGGTGCGCTCGACAATCCAGGCGTCGGAGGTGTCCAGCATCCGGGTGAGGTCGGCGTTGGTGAGGACGCCGGCGGGCACGGCAACCCCCACGCTCGCGACTTCGGCGAAGGGACGCGGAATCATGCGCGCGCCGCGGGCTCGCGCTGCGCGAGCTCGGCCGCGGTGTGGCTGCTGAGGCCGGCGGTGACCGCCTGGAGGGCCACCCGGATCCCGTTCCGGATGGCATTGGGGCTGGAGGCCCCGTGGCAGATGATCGACACGCCGCGGACCCCGAGGAGGGGCGCTCCGCCGTAGGTCGAGTAGTCGAGCACGCTCACCAGCTCGCGCAACGCCGGCCGCTCGAACACGTCGGGCGCCCGCTCGTGGACCAGATTGACGAACATCCGCGCGGCCGCCTCGTAGAACTTGAGGACGATGTTGCCGACGAACCCGTCGCAGACGATGACGTCGACGTGGGTGCGCCGCTGCGGGCCGGGCAGGATGTCGCGGCCTTCGATGTTGCCGGCATAGGCCAGGCGAGGGGCCTGCTTGAGCAGCTGGTGGGCTTCGCGGACGACGGCGGTGCCTTTCTCCTCCTCCTCACCCACGTTGAGCAGGCCGACCACCGGGCTGGCCCGGCCGAGGATGTCCCGCATGTAGACGGTGCCAAGGTAGGCGAAGCCGGCCAGCTCCTTGGCCGAGCAGTCGAGATTGGCGCCGCCGTCGAGTACCAGCACCGGCTCGCCGCCGGTCGGGAACACGGTGGCCACGGTGGCGCGCTCGACCCCGTCGTGGAGACCCAGCAGGATGGTGGAGGCGGCCAGGGTGGCGCCGGTGTTGCCGGCGGAGAGGAAGGCGTCCGACTGGCCATCGCGCTGCATCGTCAGCCCGACGACGACGCTCGACTTGGGCTTCTTCCGAACCGCGGCCAGCGGCTTCTCGGCCATGCCGATAACGTCAGCCGCCTCGTGAATCTCGAGGCGGCTGCGATCGACATCCGGATGGCCGGCGAGCTCGGCTTCGATCACCTCGGGACGGCCCACCAACTGCACCACGAACTGGTCCGGCAGGGTCGCGAGCGCCTGCAGCACCCCGGCGATTTCGGCCTGCGGCGCCTTATCGCTTCCCATCGCGTCCACGGCGACGCGAATCACGCTCAGGCGTCCTCGACCTCAATCTGCTTCTTGCCGCGGTAATAGCCGCAGGATTCGCACACCCGGTGGGACAGCTTGGGCGAGCTGCAGCGCGGACAGGCCTGGGTGGCCATGCTGGGCGCCGCGTGGTGGCCACGCCGCAGACGCTTCCGGGACTTCGAGGTCCGACGCTTCGGGACTGCCATGATGTCCTCAAACAGGTTCGGCGGGAGGCGTGTGGCAAGCACACGGGCCCGCGTTCAGGTCCGCCCCACACTTGGGGCAGAGTCCGGCGCAATCGTCCCGGCACAGCAGCAGATCGGTCAGCGCGGCCAGGACCAACTCCTCCCGGACTGCCTCCGTCACGTCCACTCCGGTGGCGCGCTCGGGCAACGGATAGGAATCGGGATCGTCGGCCGCATCGGGATCGCTGGAGAAGAGCGCCCCGGCCACGTCGATGTCCACTTCGTCCAGCACTTCGATCAGGCAGCGGCGGCACTCGCCCCGGACCACGCCGTGGATCCGACCGCGCCAGAGGTATTCGCCGTCACCCGTCGCCTGCAGCTGGCCATCGACCGACACCGGCCCCGTGAGGCCGAGATCCAGCCCTTCAAACGCGGGGTCGTCGGGGAGAAGCCGCCCGTCGGTCCGCACGGGTCCCCGGTTGAGGTCCCGGATGTCCACTCGCAGCATAGCCGCTTAAGGTATCTGGGACAACGACTTGGGTCAAGTCAGCCCGACAGGGCGGCCCGCTCGCCTTCGGTGAAGAAGAAGGCCACCTCCCGGGCGGCGTTCTCGTCGCTGTCGGAGGCATGGATGGCGTTCCGCCCTTTGGACTCCGCGTACAGCTTCCGGACCGTCCCCGGCGCGGCCTCCGCCGGATCGGTGGCCCCGATGACCGTCCGGAGGGTGGGTACCGCATCGGCCCGCTCGAGGGCCATGGGGAGGCAGGGGCCGCTGGTCATGAAGCTCACCAGGTCGGCGAAGAACGGCCGCTCGCGGTGCACGGCGTAGAAGGCCCCCGCCTGCGCCGGCGTGAGCCGCACCAGCCGCGCGGCGCGGAGGGTGAATCCCGCGTCCTGCAGGTGGGCGACGATCTTGCCCGTCTTCCCGGTGGCGACGGCATCCGGCTTCACGATTCCCAGCGTCAACGATACGGCCACGACTCCTCCACGGCATGATTGGTTAGTGGCCGCCCAAGAGTCGGCGGACCAGATCGGCGCGGGCGAGGGCCCCCCGGAGCACGCCGTCCTTCACCACCGGCACCCACTCGACGTCCTTGGTGGCCAGCAGATGGGCGGCGTCCGCCAGGGTCTGCTCCTCGGAGACGCAGAGGACGCTCCGCGCCATGGCGTCGCGCACCCGCATCTGCTGCGGCTCGGCCGGGCTGGTTCCCGCGGTCACCCGCTGCACCACGCCGAGGGCCAGGACTTTGAGCAGCTCCCGATACGACAGCAGCCCCACCACCTCGCCCGCGTCCCCGACGACCGGCAGGGCGGCCACCGCCTCACGCTCCAGGCGGCGGGCGGCCTGATCGAGCGGCTCGTCGGGCCGGAGCGGCGCCGCTACCGGGCGCATGAGGTCCCGGACCAGGAGCTGGCCTTGTATCTCGACCTCGCGCAGGGCGGGCAGCGCGAGCACGTCCTCGGCCGAACGGGCAGCCAGGAGCCCGTCGGCGAGCTCGGGCCGCGCCAGCGCCCGGGCGAAGGCCGCCACCGCCTGGAGGTACGCCGCATGCTCCCGGGGAGGGGCGACCACGAGCAGGATCATCCGCGGGTCGCGAGCCGCCCGGCCGGGCTCACGCGCGGCCGCCTCCGCTTGGCCCGGGAGTGGTTCCGGGGCGATACCCAGCGCCACCACCAGCCCGGGCACCGCGTCGGTCCGGAAGTGCGGCAGCCAGGCGTGGGGACCGAGGCTCATGGTGTCCTCGGGCCAACTCTCGCGGATGGCGGCCTCGAGCCGGACCGCGTCGCCCACCCGTCCGTCGGCGACGCAGGCCTCCACCAGGATCCTGATGCCCTCCTCCAGCGTGGCGGCCGGCAGCGGCACCACGACTCGCCGCGGGCTGAGGAGGTCGCTGAGCCTCACATTCTCGACCTG
>JBBRGH010000034.1:0-14037 GCA_038240915.1 Gemmatimonadales bacterium
GGGCCACCCTGATGATTCTCGGCTGCAGCACCTTGTTCTCTTCGCTGTTCATCTCCGCCATGTCGATCAGCCGGCCGCAGGACGCGGCGTGATCCGGCCCGGGGCGGCCTGGTCGGCGCTCGTGGTCGGGCTCGTGCTGGCGGCGTTCGGGCTCCGGATCGAGGCCGCGAGGCGGCCGGGGCTCTGGGCCGACGAAATTTTCTCCCTCGCGATGGCCACCGGCCACAGCCTCGAGCATCCGGCTGCCGGCGCCGACCCGGCGCGGGGCGACTTCGTCCAGCCGGCCGAACTCGAGCCGCCCGCTCTCCTGCGCCGGTATGCCGAGCGGAACCGGGAAGCGGCCGGTGCGGGGCGGGTGGTCGGCGCGGTGCTGCGCTCGGACACCAGTCCTCCGCTCTACTATCTCCTGCTCCACCTCTGGCTCCGCCCGTTCGGCACGGGAGACGCCTCGCTCCGCCTGTTCTCGGTCTGCTGGGCGGCGCTGGCCCTGCCGCTGCTCTGGCTGGTCGGCCGAGAGGTCGGCGGCGAACGAACGGCGGCGGCGGCGCTGCTGCTGTTCGCCTGGTCGCCGGTCGCGATCTACTTCTCGGCCGAGGGGCGGATGTACGCCCTCCTCTGGTGCCTGGCGCTGGCGCTGGCGGGGGCGACGCTCCGGCTGGAGCGAGGGCCGGCGTGGTGGCCGGCCGTCGCCTTGGTGGGCACCGGCGTCCTCGGACTGCTCACCCACTATTTCTTCGCCTTTGTCTGGCTGGCCAGCCTCGGGTGGCTCTGGCTCGCGGTCACGCCGGCACGCCGCCGGGGCGTGGCCCTGCTGGCGGGGCTCACGGCGCTCGCGGTCGTCCCCTGGTACCTCCAGGTGCCGGCTAGCCTGGCGGCGTGGCGCGTCAGCGGGGACTGGCTCGACGGTGCGCTCCGGTGGCCGGGCGCCCTCGCTCGGCCATGGAGCCTGGCGGGCAGCCTGCTGAGTGGCCTCACCCCCCTGGGGGGCTGGCGCCGGGCCGATCGCCTGGCCCTGCTGGGCCTGGCGGCGCTGGCGGTCTTCCTGCTGTGGTGGCGCGCGCTGCCCCGGCTGTTCTCGCGGCGGGCCCTGCTCCTGTGGGCCGTGCTGGCCGGCGCCTGCGCCGGCCCGCTCGTCTTCGACGTGCTGCGCCACACGACCACGTCCGGCATTCCCCGCTATGCCCTGCCCGCGCTGCCCGCGGCGGTGCTGCTGGCGGCTCTGGGCCTCAGCCTGCTCCCGCGCCCGCTCAGCGTCGCCATGGTGACGGTGCTGCTGCTCGCCTGGCTGCCCGGGGCCTGGTCGGTGGCGGTGGCACCCGTCCCCCGGCCACGCCAGCCCTATCGCGAGCTGGACGCGCGCCTGGCGGCGTGGGCCCGGCCCGGTGACGCGCTGATCGTCCACTCGATTCCCTCGGGTGTCGTCGGCGTCGCCCGCTACCTCGCCGCCGACCTGCCGCTCGCGTCTTGGGTCGTCCAGCTCGGGACCCGCCGTGTGCCGGCGGACGTCCAGCGGCTGCTGGCGGGCCGCGGGCGCGTGGCCGTGGCCACCATCCACGATCTTGGCGCCGCCGACTCGCTCCTGCCGTGGCTCGAGATGCACGCCCGGCCGCTGGGCCGTGACAGTTTCCCGGACTCGCACGCGGAGGTGCGCTACTTCGGCCCCCGGCGGGGCGACACCTTTCCGGCAGCGCCGGCGGCGTGGGAATGACGGAAGCGGCGGATTACCTTCACGGCATGTCCGAGCCAGCCGCGGCGCCCGTGACCATCATCCGTCCGCCGAGCGGCTGGGCCCCGCTCGACCTGCGCGAGTTCGCCGGGGCGCACGAGCTGCTCTACTTCCTGGTCCTCCGCAATCTCAAGCTCCGCTACAAGCAGACCGTGCTGGGCGCGGCCTGGGCGGTGTTGCAGCCGCTGCTGACGATGGCGGTCTTTTCAGTGGTGTTCGGCCGGCTGGCCCGGCTGGGCTCGGATGGCCTGCCCTATCCGGTGTTCGCGCTCGCCGCCCTGGTGCCGTGGACCTACTTCGCCAACGCGCTCACCCAGGCCGGCAACAGCCTGGTCGACCAGCACCAGCTGCTGACCAAGGTGTACTTCCCCCGGCTGCTGCTGCCGCTCGCGGCGGTGATCGCCGGCCTGATGGACCTGGTCATCTCGCTCGTGCTCCTGCTGGTGGTGCTCGGCTGGTACGGCATCACGCCGTCGGTCCGGCTGCTCGCCGTGCCGGCTTTCGCCCTCCTCGCGGTCGTGAGCGCGATCGCGCCGGGCATCTGGCTGGCGGCGCTCAACGTGCGCTACCGCGACGTGCGGCACGTCATTCCGTTCCTGGTCCAGATCTGGCTGTTCGCCACCCCGGTGGCCTACTCGAGCAGCCTGGTGCCCGCCCGCTGGCGGGCCGCCTACGGCCTGAATCCGATGGCGGCGGTGGTGGACGGGTTCCGCTGGATGGTAGCACCGGCCGCCACGCCGCCCTGGGCCGAGATCGGCCTGGGTGGGGTGGCGGTGGCGGTGCTGCTCACGGCCGGCCTCTACTTCTTCCGGCGAATGGAACGCACCTTCGCCGACGTGGTCTGAGCGTGTCCCGCTCCGTGATCCGAGTCGAGCGCCTCGGCAAGCAATACCGGCTCGGCCGGGTGCGTGGCCCCCGTACCCTGCGGGAGGACTTGGTGGATCTGGTCCGGGCGCCGTTCCGCCGCCGTGGGCCGGGCGACGGCGACGGCATGGTCTGGGCGCTCCGGGGCGTCTCGCTCGAGGTGGCGCGCGGCGAGGTGGTGGGCATTATCGGCGGCAACGGCGCCGGGAAGAGCACCCTGCTCAAGATCCTCTCCCGGATCGTCGCCCCCAGCGAGGGCCGGGTCGAGATCGAGGGGCGGGTGGGATCGCTGCTGGAGGCGGGCACCGGCTTCCACTCCGAGCTGACCGGACGGGAGAACGTCTACATGAGCGGGGCCATCCTCGGCATGCGAAAGGCGGAGATCGAGCGCAAGTTCGACGAGATCGTCGCCTTCGCCGACATTGGGCCGTTCCTCGACACGCCGGTCAAGCGCTACTCGAGCGGCATGCAGGTCCGGCTTGCCTTTGCCGTCGCGGCGCATCTCGAGCCCGAGGTCCTGATCGTAGATGAGGTGCTGGCCGTGGGCGACGCGGAGTTTCAGAAGAAGTGCCTCGGCCGGATGCGGGACGTCTCCCGGGGCGACGGCCGGACCGTGCTGTTCGTGAGCCACAACATGGATGCGGTGCAGCGGCTCTGCACCCGGGCGGTCCTGATGGAGCACGGACGGGCCGTCGCCGCCGGGGCAACGGCCGACATCGTATCGCAATATCTGACCCGGGCGGACGCCCCGTCCCCAGCCGGCGCCTGGATCGATCTGTCGAGCGTCGAGCGCACCGGCACCGGCGCTGCCCGGGTCCTCCAGGCCCGCTACTGGAGCGAAACGGAGACGGCGGGGGGACGGCCCTATCCGGACGGGCCGCTCTCGATCGGGCTCACCCTCGAGACCCGGACCGCCTGCACCATCCCCAGCCTGGCGGTCACGCTGTGCGACCTGCAGGGCACCAAGCTGGTCAACGCGGACACCATGGCGGTCGGCCGGACGCTGCGGCTGGAGGCCGGCACCCACCGCCTCACGATGCGCCTGTCCGCGCTGCACCTCAATCCTGGCGTCTATCAGATGGGTTTCTGGCTGGCCGGGCCGCTGGGCGCGGTCTACGATTTCATTCCGCTGGGGTTCGAGGTCGAGGTTGTGGCCCTGCAGGCCCCCGGCCTGGGCGTGACTCCGGCCTACGACGGGGTCGTGACCTGCCGGCTGGAACTGCTGGACGGGGACTGACGGACGGAGTGTCGGACCCTGCCCGTCACCTTCCCGCGATGTGGCGGATCTCTGCTTCCCAGAGCTTGAGGAACAGGCTGCGCGACAGCAGGGCGGCGGGTGGGGTTCCGCCCGCGTCGGCCTCGGCGTGCCGGGCGTCCGATGGCGTATGGACCAGCCAGGCCAGCGCCCGGAGCGGGGCCAGCTGGGACTGGTCCAGGCCGAGCGCCGCCAGATAACGCGCCAGGCATTCCCGGCGGATCGCACCGGTCCGGGTCGAGCCGTCGAGGGCGCGCCGGAAGGACGCCACCCGGCTGTCGCGGTCGTGCGCCCGATCCACGTTGAACGCCGCGTAAGCCAGGTAGTACAGCAGGTCGAGCGCCGGCAGCCCTTCCACTTCGGCTGACTCCCAGTCCAGCACCGCGACCGTGCCCGCGGGAGTGACCAGCACGTTCCAGGGCCCGAGGTCGCGCTGCTCCGGCACCGGCCGCAGATTGCCGATCCCGCCCACGATGGCCTCGCCTTCCCGTAGCAGGCCGGGATCCACCACGCCGCCGTACGTCTCCCTGAAGCGGGCCAGCATCGGTGCTACCATCCCCTCGCGCCAGGCGGCGGCGGGCCGGGCCGGCCCCGGACCTGCCAACCGGACCAGCCAGTCGGTCACCTGGCCGGACCAATGGCCCAGGCTGCGCGGCGTGAGCAGGGTGTCGAGCGGTCGGCCCACGATCGCGGCCTCCACTACGAGCGGCACGCCGTCCGTCTCGCGCTGCTCCAGCAGGCGCGGCACGCCCGGAGGAGGACCGGCCAGCGCCGCGAGCGCCTGTCCCTCGCGGCGCACCCCGGCGGCCGATTCCTCCACCCGCGGTCCCTTCACCACCACGACCGGGGCCGGGTTCGGTTCGGCGAAGGCCAGCAGCACGACCTTGCTCACGCTCCGCGGCCCGCCGGTCACCAGCAGGGTGGACATCGCGTTAGGGGCGGGGCCGAGGCCCCAGCGAGGCCAGCCATCGCGCAGCCATGACGACGGCGCGCCGGCGTCCGCCGGGCCCGGCCGGCGCGCGAGAGCGCAGATTGGCGCGTCGAGACGGCCGCGCAGCAGATCACCGGCCCGGCGGCGCAGGGCCGCGGCCAGTCGGCGGATCCGACCGCCGGGCAGCCGCCGCCGCGAGCGGACGTAGGCCGTGGCGCCGGTGGCACCGGTGGGAATCCAGTAGACCGGGAGGGCGTCGAGCGCGGGCCAGGCGCGGTAGCAGACGACGTGCTCGAATCCGGCCGCGAGCAGCCCGCGCTCTACTCTCTTGGCGCCGCCGGTGCGCGGACGCCACTCGGTGTAGCAGCTGCCGCCCGGCACCAGGGCCTCCCGGAGCTGCTCCAGCATGCGCGGATCGGGATCGCTCGCCACCGCGAGGTCGCACTCGGCGGCCCCGCTGCGAAGCACCGTCTCGCCGGCGATGGCGCCGACCGCCTCCGCCAAGGTCCCGGTCGCGAGGCACAGTGCGCGCCGCGGTCGGGGCGACGGCAGCAGGAATCGCCAATCGGCTCGGCGCAGGCGCGCGTTCCGGACCTGCTCCGGCGTCTCAGCCGACATGGCCGCCCTCCCCGCCCGCAAGGAGCCCGTCGTAGATCGCCATCACCCGCGCCGCGGTCGCTTCGGCGGTAAAGTCGCGGGCCACCCGGGCGCGCCCGGCCGCTGCCAGGCGACGGCCGAGCCCGGGATCTGCCTGGAGCCGGCGGATGGCGGAGGCCAGCGCCGACGGATCCCGGGGGGGGACCAGCAGTCCGGTGGCTTCCGACGCGACCGCCTCGTCGGTCCCCCCGATCGCCGTGGCGACGACCGGCCGCTCGGCGGCCATGGCCTCGAGCACGGAGACCGGCAGGCCTTCGAAGAGCGACGGCAGGACGAACAGGTCCGACGCGGCCAGGAGGGCCGGCACGTCGCGCCGCTCGCCCAGAAAGACGCAGCGATCGGCCACGCCCAGGTCGCGGGCCTCGGCCTCGAGCGCGGTGCGGAGCGGGCCGTCGCCGGCGAGCACGAAGGTCGCGTCCGGTACCTGCGCGGCGGCCTGAAGCAGATAGGTATGGCCCTTCTGCGGATGCAGCCGCGCCGGCGTGAGGACGACGTAGTCCGGCCGGCCGGCGGTCAGACGCGCCCGGAGCGCGGGGTCGGCCGACGCGGGGGCCGCGGCCACTCGAATGGCGTTGGGGACCACGACCAGCCTGGTCGCCGGCACCCGGAGCTCGCTCTGATACCGGCGCTTCACCTCCTCCGACACGGCGAGGATCCGCCGGTAGAGCCCCAGCGTCAGTGGCGGCCGGCGCGCGCCCTCCGAGGCGAGGAACAGCTGGGCCGTTCCGACGATGGCCGGCACCCGCGCCAGCCAGGCGCCCCGCACCGCGTCCTTGCAGGCGGACGGCCAGCTCAGGTGGGCATGAAAGACCGCCGGCCGCTCGCGCCGCAGTACCCGCCGGACGCGGAGCACGCCCGCCAGCCGCCCTGAGCCTGTCGGTGGCAGCGCGATGGCGGGAATTCCCTGGCGCCGGGTCTCCTCGACGAAGCGCTCAATCCCGGAATGTACGTGGTGCAGCAGCAGCGGCGCCCAGCGGGCCCGATCGAAGGAAGCCATCAGCTGCAGCGCCGCCTCCTCGCTGCCGCCGAAGCTGTCGCTGTCCACGTAATGCACCACGCGCCGTGGCCCCGGGCGGGCCGCCGTTGCGCCGCTCACCGCGTCGCCGGCGGGCGCACCACGTCCGCCAGCGCCTCCACGTTCCGCCGGTGATAGGCACGCCCGAATTCGGCGGCCCGCCGAGACAAGGCCGCGGCCGCGCCGGGGTCGTGCAGCAACTCCACGAGGTGGTCCCCGAATTCCGCGGCCGACGCGGCCTGGCGAAAGGCCTGGCCGGCGCCGTCCTCCAGCCCGCGGGCGCCCGACGTGGTAGTCACCAGCGGGCGGCCGTGCAGCAGCGCATCGACCGACTTGATGCTGAGGCCGGTGCCGAACTGCTGCGGGTTGATGACCACGACCGCCTCGCGGTAGAGCTCGCCCAGGTCGTCCACGAACCCCAGACGGCGCACGCCCGGCACCGGCCGGTCGATCCGGCTGCCGATTCCGCCGGCCAGCCACAGCTCGGCGTCCGGCACGGCGCGGCGGACGGCCGGGAACACCTGGTCGAGAAACCAGGTCATCCCGTGCACGTTGATGCCCATCGGCCCGCCCACGAACAGCATCCGGGGCGCGGCGGGGGCGACGGCGCCCGAGGCCGCGGTGGCCGGCGGCGCCAGATGGCCCACCACCGCCACCGGACGAGCAGTCAGGGAGCGGAAATGACGCGCGTCCCACTCCTGGATCGCCAGAACGGCATCGGCCCGGTCAAGCGCCCGGGCCTCGCCTTCCCGCCCGGTCGAGAAAAATTCGTTGGCCTGGCCGTGGGCGCGGTACAGCCGGTACCGGTCGGCGAAGACATCGTGCGTGTCGAGCAGCCGGCGGACGCCAGCCATGGACTCGAACAGCCGGGAGTAGAAGACGTAGGACAGGATCGTCACGTCGAACCGGCCCTCGTCGAGCAGGGCGCGGACCCAGGCCGCGGCCGCGGGATCGAAGTAGCTGTCGACCGGCAGGTTGAGATGGAAGGTCTTGCCGATCAGCCGGATGGCCTTGCGCCGAGCGCGGCCGACCACGCTCCAGGCAGAGAGGCTTCGGAAGACGTGGAGCCGGTCCTGCCAGTAGCGCTCCATTGCCAATCGGTCGGCCCGGAGCGTCTGCTGCAGGTGGAGGAAGTGGACCTCGTGCCCCAGCCGGGCGAGCTGCTCCCCCATGTGGCGAACCCGGGCGCTCGCGCCCGTGTCGCTCGGATGGGTCGGCATCGGCGCGACCAGGAGCACCCTGGCGCTCTCCGTCGCAACGCTAGCGATACTCAAACCGGGCTTTCAGCCGGTTGATCGGCGCCTCGAAGCAATGCCACGAGACCGCCGCCACCGCGATGGTGAGCAGACCGTAGAACGCCAGAAATGCCGCGGTCTGGTCCCCGAGGGGGGCCAGCAGGTCCGGGTGACCCAGGCGGCCGACCAGCCGGCTCAGCAGGTGGGGCAGCAGCAGGTGATAGACGTAGATGCCGTAGCTGATCGTGCCGAGGTAGCGCACCGGGGCAAGCTCGAGGGCGCGTCCGACCGGGCCGCCCATACCCTCCGCTGCGCGCGCCACCAGCCAGACGCTCATGAGGGCGACCGCCATGTCGAACGCGACCATCCGGAACATGGGGTAGCTTTCGCTCCCTTCGGCCGCGAGTTCGGCGGCGAACAGCAGCACGCCGGCCCAGAGCACCGGCGCGCCGATCGGCCGCACCAGTGGATGGGAGCGGTATTCGGGCACCACCGTCATCGCCAGGTAGGCGCCGAGCGCCAGCGAATCGATGCAGCCCGGCAGCAGGATCTGGGTGATATCGTTGGTGGTGACCCGATAGACCACGAACCGGAAGACCGGACCCATGGCTGCCGCGCCGAGGGCGATGCCCGGCAACCAGCGGCGCGGCGCGAAGAGGACGACCCAGGGCCACAGGAGATAGAACTGCTCCTCCACCGCCAGGGACCAGAGGTGACCCACCGCGCCGCCCCACCGGCCGTGCTGGACGGCATTGACCAGCCAGAAATGGAGGTTCGAGAGGTAGAACAGGTGCCAGGGAAGCGCCTTCCGCGCATCCTCCACCCGGCTGAACCAGGCGACGGCGAGCGCGAAATAGTAGAGCGGGAAGATCCGGAGAAAGCGCCGGATGTAGAAGTGCCGCAGCGCCAGACCCGCCGGCGCCTGGCCGCTGGCCAGGCTGGCGCGGGACCGGAGCAGAATGCCGGTGATCAGGAACCCGCTCAGCACGAAGAACACGCGGACGCCGACGGGACCGAGCTGGACGTAGTGGCGGACGGGCCGATAAAAATGATACCCCAGAACCAGCGCGACGGCGACGGCACGGAGTCCGTCGAGCTGCGCCATGTGCCGCAGGGGGGTGGTGGACGACCAGATGGTGTCGCGCTCCCTCACGCGGACCTTCCACCGGTCGTGCGCGCCCGGTATCCTGGGTCAGCCCGCCCGCGCGCTCTAACGCGATCGCGGCATTGTACGGGACCGCGCTCGTGGCCGGCGGCGATCGTTCGCAGCCTGCATTCGGGCTCCTGCCTCCCGAGCCTGTTGGAATCCCGTAAACGTATCATGGGTAGCAACATACTCCTGGTCGTGCGGAACCTTTTCCGCCCCTGTTCCAGGCGGGACGGGAAGGCCTTCGGTGGTATGTTTCCTGCACCTTGCGAGCCGCTTCCACCACCCTCAGATCCCCGACGCTAGGCGATTCGTGAGCCCGTCCCCGCTCGTATCGGTCGTCGCCATCTTCCTGAACGCCGAGCGCTTCCTCGACGAGGCGATTCGGAGCGTGCTGGCGCAGACCCATCCCGCGTGGGAGCTGCTTCTGGTGGACGACGGATCGACCGACGGGAGCGGCCCGCTCGCCCGGGGATGGGCCGAGCGCGAGCCGGAGCGGGTGCGCTGCCTCGCACATCCCGGTCACCGCAACCTGGGCATGAGTGCGTCCCGCAATCTCGGCCTGCAGCATGCCCGCGGCGAATATCTGGCCCTGCTCGACGCCGACGATCTCTGGCTGCCGGAGAAGCTGGCGCGGCAGGTGGCGATCCTCGAGGCTAATCCCGAGGTGGGGCTGCTGTACGGCGCGCCGCTCTACTGGTTCGGCTGGACCGGCCAGCCCGAGGATCTGGCGCGCGACTACGTCATCGACCTCAAGCTGCCGGCCGACCGGCGCTACGATCCACCATCCCTGCTGCTGCCGTTCCTGCAGCGGGCGGCCCCCACCCCATGCCCCTCCGACGTGCTCGTCCGGCGGGCCACCGCGCTCGGCGTCGGCGGCTTCGAGGCGCACTTCGTCGGCGTGAACATGGTGTACGAGGATCAGGGGTTCTTCTCGAAGATGCTGCTCCGGGCCCCAGCCTACGCCTCGAGCGAGACCTGGGACCGCTACCGGCAGCATCCGGAATCCTGCTACGCCGTCTCCAAGGCGAGCGGCGGCCGGGAGGTTGCCCGGCACTACTTCCTCCGCTGGTTTCGCGGCTACCTCGAGACCCAGGGCCTGACCAGCGGGCCGGTGTGGGACACGGTCCAGGCGGAGTTGCGGCCGTTCGGCCTCGCCGCCCGCGCGGCGGCGCGTGCCCGCGGACTCGCGCGGGCCACGCTGCCGCTGGGGCTGCGGACCTGGGTCGGCGCCCGCGTCCCCGGCCTCGCACACTCGCCCGGGACGCAGCCGGTCCGCTTCGGCAGTCTCCGCCGGCTCACGCCCGTCAGCCGCCGGTTCGGCTGGGACCGCGGCGGCCTGCCGGTGGACCGCTATTACATCGAGCAGTTCCTCGCTCGCCGGGCGGCCGACATCGCGGGGCACGTGCTGGAGGTCCGGGACGACACCTACACCCGGCAGTTCGGCGGCGACCGCGTCACCCGAAGCGATGTCTTGCATCCGACGCCCGGCAACCCGAAGGCCACCATGGTGGCGGACCTCACCGCCGCCGACCACCTGCGGGGCGACACCTTCGACTGCATCGTCCTGACCCAGGTCCTGCCCTTCATTCCCGAGGTCCAGGCGGCCGTGCGCACCCTGCACCGGATCCTGCGGCCCGGCGGTGTGGTGCTGGCGACGGTGCCGGGGATCAGCCAGATCGTCCGCTACGACATGGACCGCTGGGGCGACTACTGGCGCTTCACGTCCCTTTCGGCGCGGCGGCTGTTCGAGTGCGCCTTCCCTGACGGGGAGGTTACCGTGGAGACGCACGGCAACGTACTCGCGGCCATGGCATTTCTGCAGGGGCTGTCGAGCCGGGACCTCCGGCCGGAGGAGCTCGATTTCCGCGACCCGGACTACGAGGTGCTCATCACCGTCCGTGCCGTCAGGCATGGCTGAGCCGCCGCGCGTCAGCGTCGTGATGCCGGTCCACAACGGCGGGGCCTATCTGGCCCCGGCGGTGGAGAGCATTCTGGCGCAGACGTTCGCCGATTTCGAATTTGTGATCGTCGATGATGGCTCCACCGACACGACCCCGGACATCCTCCGGGCGTTTGCAGCGCGGGACTCGCGGATCCGGGTGACGCACCAGGGCAAGGCAGGCTTGGTAGCCTCGCTCAACCGCGGCGTAGGACTGGCCCGGGCCGCCTATCTGGCCCGGATGGACGCCGACGACCTGGCCTTTCCCGCCCGCTTCGCCCGCCAGGTGGAGTTCCTCGATCGCCATCCCCCTGTCGCCGTGGTGGGGACGGCCGTCGTCCGGATCGACGACCAAGGCCGGGAAATCAAGCGGAACACGGTGCCGACGTCGCACGCCGAGATCGTCGAGGCGCTGCGCGAGTATACCTGCTTCACCCACCCGAGCGTCATGCTCCGTGCCGAGGCGGTGGCCGCCGTAGGCGGCTATCGATCGGCCTACGGGCCGGCCGAGGACTACGATCTATGGCTGCGTCTGTCCGAGCGATACCAGCTGGCCAACCTGGCGGAGCCGCTGCTGGCCTACCGCGTCTTTCCCGGACAGATCTCCGTCCGCCAGCTCGACCAGCAAGTCCTCTCGGTGGTCGGAGCCCGCGCGGCAGCGCGCCAGCGCGCCGTCGCCGGCAGCGACCAAACGCCCGCCGAGGAGCTGATCACCCGCGGGCGGCTCCGCCAGTGGGGCGTCTCCCACGCCGTTCTCGAGGACGCGATGGGCCGGAGCTACCGCTACGCCGCCTACGTCCTGCTCCAGGCCGGCAACACCGAGGCGGCCATCGCCCTGCTTCGGACCGGCCGGCGCCTCTCCCAAGGCCGAGGTGGCGTGGCCGGAATGCTGGCGGGGATCTGCTCCAAGCAGGCCCGCCAGGCGCTGGTGGACGGACGCTTCGCGACGGCCCTGCGCTGGGGCATCGAAGCGTTCCGGGTGCAGCCGTCGCTCCCGCTGCAGTTGCTGCGCGGCCGCGCGGGGACCGCCGCGTCGCGGTCCGGAGTGCCGACATGAGCGCGGGGCCGGTGCCGATTCTCATGTATCACGAGGTGTCCCCCGTTCCCCATCCCGCCTTCCGGCGCTACACCGTCACGCCGGCCCAGTTCGCGCGACAGATGCGCTGGCTGGCCGCGGTCGGCTATCACCCCATCGACATGGACACGCTGCTGCGGGCACGCCGGGCGCAGGGCGTGCTGCCGACGCGTCCGGTCGTCATCACCTTCGACGACGGCCTGCAGGGCTGCGCCGACTACGCGGTGCCGGTGCTTCGGGCGCACGGCTTCACGGCGATGTTCTATCTGGTGGCAGGGCTCGCCGGCGCCACCAGCCGCTGGCTGGGGGCCGAGCTCGGCTTCGAGCTGCCGCTCATGAGCTGGGAGACGATCCGGGGTCTCGCCGCGGAGGGGTTCGGCTGCGGCGCCCACACCATGAGCCATCCGCGCTTGGCCGGCCTCGAGCCCGGGCGCTGCCGGGTCGAGCTGGTGGAGGCCCGTCGCCGGCTCGAGGCCGAGCTGGGGGCGCCCGTGGTCCATCTGGCATACCCGTATGGCGCCTACGACCGGAACGTCCAGTCGGCCGCCCGGGCCGCCGGCTACGGCACGGCGTGCGCCACCCGGCCCGGCCTCTCGCCGGCGGACGACGACCTGCTGGCCCTCCACCGCGTCTCGGTCTACGGCCACGAGTCCCTCCTCGATTTCGCTTCCCGGCTGGGCACCGGGATGCCGCTCCGCGAGCGGCTTCGCCGGGCTTTCGGCGGGGCCGGGCGCCGCCTGGCCCCCTCGCCGGAAGGCCGGTCGTGAGCGGGGCCGCGCCGGTCAGGATCAGCGTGGTCGTCCCCACCTATCAGCGCCGCGAGTCCCTCCGGCGGCTGCTCGACTCGCTCGCCTGCCAGACGCTGCCGGCCGCCGGGTACGAAGTGATCGTGGTGGTAGACGGGTCGACCGACGGCAGTGCCGAGGCGGCGCGGGCGCTCGCGGTTCCCTATCGCCTGACCGTGCTGGAGGGCCCGAACCGGGGTCGCGCCGGCGCCTGCAATGCCGGAGTCCGCTCGGCCTCGGCCGATCTGGTGGTGCTCTTGGACGACGACATGGAAGCGACCCCGGAGCTGCTGGGCGCGCACGCCAGGGCGCACGAAGGCGCCAGACCCAGGGCGGTGGTGGGCGCCGCACCGATCGTGCTCCCCCCCGACGCCTCAGCCTTCGTCCGCTACATGGCCGACGGCTTCCGCAAGCGAATGGCGCGGATGGCCGAGCCCGGCTATCACATGGGATTCCGGGATACCTACACCGGCAATTTCTCGGTGCCCCGCGCCGCGCTGCTCGCGGCCGGCGGCTTCGACGAGGCCTTCCGGGTGTATGGTCATGAGGATTACGAGCTGGCGTTGCGGCTCCAGGCCGCGGGCGTGGAGCTGGGCTACAGCGCCGAGGCGTGCGCCCGCCAGCACTACGAGAAATCGTTCGCCGGATTCACCCGGGACGGCATCGCGCGGGGTCGGACCGCGGTGCTCTTCGCCGGGAAGCATCCCGAGATCGTGGATCGGATCCCGCTGTCGCGCTTTCACGAGGATCCCTGGCGCTGGCGCACGGCCCGGCGCGCACTGCTGCTGCTTGGCCGCCTGAGCGACCGCGTTCCAGACGGGGTGGTCTCGGTCGTGGGACTGGCCGAACGCCTGGGCGCCCGGCGGATGGACAAGTACTACACCCTGGCGATCGACTACCTCTACTGGCACGGGGCATTGGGCGCGATGCGAGAGCAAGGGACGAGCCTGCCGGCGTCCTCCCGGCCGTCCGCCACCCAGCCCGCGCCGCGGGGCGCTGAGCCTCGATGACCGCCGCGGCTGTCTCCCCAAACACGCCGCGGCAGCCGTGGCCGGCGACGCGCCGCTGTATCGCCCTCGCGCTCGTCCTCCTCTATGCGGGATTTACGACGGTGCGCTGGCTGCAGCAGGCGGCCGAGTGGCCGGCCCGGGCGTCGGGCGATGAGATCTCGGCCAACGACCATCGGTTCGCCGCGCTCCGGCCGGCGCTCCCGGCCACGGGCCTCGTCGGCTACCTCGGTGACCCGCCGCCGGTCGGGCCCACCCCGCGCGACTCCGTCGCGGCCGCGCTGCTCCATTTCCGGCGCTACCTGCTGGCCCAGTACGCGCTCGCGCCCGCCCTGCTGGTCGAGGGTACGGGGCCCGACCTCGTCGTCGGCAACTTCGATCCGGGGCCCACCATTCCT
>JBBRGH010000035.1:0-14022 GCA_038240915.1 Gemmatimonadales bacterium
GCCGCCGACGCCGTTGCCGTTGTCGTCCACCAGGCGCACGACCAGCGAGTCCGCCAGCGGCGCGCCGACGGCCCCGGTCTGCCCATTGCCCGACACGAGCACCAGCGAGGTGGGATTGGCCGGCTGGGCGGTCTGGGTAAAGGTGACCGAGCCGATCCCGGCGCTGGAGGCTTCGGCGCCCACCTGGCCCGAGGCGTTGCCGAGCACGCGCTCGGCGGCCGCCGTGCCGTCCGAGCCAGTGACCACGCTGGCGGGGCTGATCGATCCGCCGCCGGTCGCCACCCACTTCACTTCGACGCCGCCGACGGGGTTGCCGAGGTCGTCCGTCACCCGCACGACTAGTGAATCGGGCAACGCCGAGCCGACCGCGGCGGTCTGGCCGTCGCCGCTCACCAGCACCAGCCGGGTGCCCGCGCCCGAGACCGCGGAGGCGTTGAAGACCACGGACAGGTCGCCGACCTTGGCCAGCACCCGCTGCTGTCCGGCGGCGCTCCCCAGGGTCCAGGTTACCGCCGCGACGCCGTCAGCGCCGGTGGCCGGATTCGCCGGCTGTACCGCGCCGCCGCCGGCGTCGATCGTGAAAGCGACCGCCTGCCCCTCGATCGGGCGAGACAGGGCATCGGTCACCTTGACCGTGAGCGGCAGGCTCAAGGTGGCACCCGCCGCGGCGGACTGCTCGTTGCCGCTCAGGATCTCGAGCTTGGCCGGATTCGATTCGTCGGGCAGCACGATGCCGTCGCCCCCGCACGCGGCGAGGACAGCCGTCAAGCCGAACCCGAACAGAGACGCGAACCGTTGCCGTGTCGAGGTCAATGTCAGTCGAATCGAGTTGGAGGATATGGCCCGCTGGAAGCCCCACCATGAAGCACGATGCGTGCCCCGGGTGGCGCGCGGGCGGAGAACCCAAGCCCAAGACCCTCGCAGGGTTAGTCCCGGGAGCCAAGAGCGGTGTCGCGGCCCCGCCACAACAGAATAATCAGAACAGGACCGTAGCGCTGAAGAGCACCGGGGAACCCTGCAGCCCCGGCACCGTGGCCGTTGCCTGCTCGACGCCAACCCGGTTTCCGAGGGTCCAGACGACACTCGCCGTCCCGTCGGCGGCCGTCACGGAGGACGGGACGCTGAGCTGGCCGTTGCCAGGCCCCGCCTCCCACCTGACCTCCACCCCGGCCACGGCGTTGCCAAAGCGGTCCACGGCGGCCACAACCAGCGGCCGGTCGAGCGGCTGCCCTCGATGGCCGGACTGAATGGCGGGCCCTTCGGATCGCAAAGTGTCGGGACTGCCGGGCCCCGCGGTCGCTTGCAGGGCGGCGGGTGGAAGGACGGAATCGCCACCCGCCACGAGGCGCGCTTCGGCGCGATAGACGCCGGCGGTCGTGCCCAGCACCCAGCGGGCCTGCGCCTGGCCCACGGCATCCGTCACGGCCGTGTCGGGATCGAACTCGCCGGCCTGGGTGGGCACGAAGGCCACCCGCCTGCCCGGGATGGGCTGGCCCGCGTCGGTCTTGACCACGACCACCACTGGCTGGGCCAGGGTATCGCCAACGGTGCCTGTCTGACCGTCACCCTGCACCACCGCCACGGCCAGACCGGGCGGGGGCGAACCGGGCAACGTGAGATCCGCACTGCAACCTGCCAGCAGCAGCATGCCGGTGGCCGCGGCAACCCGCCCCGGTGCAATTTTTGTCATGGCATCACCTTCCGGGCCTGGAACCGACCCGTGGACGATAGGCGGTCAGCGTCCCGACTGGAACAGGACGCCGAATCCGATGTTCACGATCCGCTCGCGGTAGCGCTCGCCGCCGCGGCTGGTGTATCGGTGCTGTAGGAGGTCGATGGCGGGGTTCAGGTACAGCCGGTGGCCGACGCGAACCTCCCACCCCGCACCGACGAGGCCGGCGAAGCCGGTGTCGCCGAGGCCGGCGCCGTAATCGAAATCCAGCTCGCTCCGGGCCAAGCCGAGACCGCCCTTGAGGTAGAGGCCGGTGACGGGCGAGGGGTAGAGCTGGCTGATGAACAGGACGCTGGTGAGGGACTGGGTCTGGCCTCCCTGGTCGTCGATCCAGCTCTGGATCTCGCCCCCCAGGCGGAGATAGCGGTTCGGGGTGCCGCCCGCCCGGAGCGAGACGGTGGGCCGGTAGAGATCGCCGCTGTAGCCGGTGCCATCGCGGAGGTCGAAGGCCTCGCCGCCGGCGCCGAGTCCGAGCCCGCCCCAGAAGCCGTGCCGCCCGCCTTGCTTGACTTCGACCAGCCCGCGAGGCGCATCCTGGGCGGCAGCCGCCGCGCCGCCGAGGAACAGGATTGCGGCCGCGGTCGCGACACCACGCCGGAGGGTCCTCATGGTCCACCTCGTCGTCGTTAAGTTGCGGTCCTGCGGAAGTGCTCCAACGGCGGCGCAAGAGATGGACCGTCGTCTCGATTTCCGGCATCCGATTGCGCCATTGGCGGTTAGCTGCCGGGCCCCGGCCGACGGCCGTGTCCTCCTTCGCGGACAGTCATGTCACTCCCCCTCCGGCGGCTCCTGATGGCTCTCCTGCTGCTGGTCGCGGCCGGTTTCGCGCGGCTGGGCGTCTGGCAGCTGAGCCGGCTCCGGGAGCGCCGGGCCGCCAACGCCGGGACCGCGGCGGCGCGGGCGGTGGCACCCACCCGACTCCCTCCCGTGCCGGCGGCGCCGGAACAGCTGGCCGAGCATCGGCTGGTGGCCCGGGGCCGATATGACGAGGCCCGCCAGATCATCATCCGAGGGGATGTGTTTCAGGGCGTGCCGGGGGTGCGGATCGTGACCCCGCTGCTGCTCGGGGACCGCGGTCCGGCCGTGCTGGTGGACCGGGGATTTCTCCCGACACCGGACGCGGTGACGGTGGATCTCGAAGGCTCGGATGAGCCCGGCGAGCTGACGGTTCGGGGGATCGGGCTCCCGATCCCGGGCGGGCCGGGCGAGCCGATCGAGCAGAGTGGCCGCACCACTTGGCGCCGGCTCGACCTGGCGGCGATCCGGGCGAGGCTGCCCTACCCGCTCCTGCCCGTCTACCTGCACCAGAGTCCGGAGACCGGGCTGCCACCGTTTCCCAGGCGGGAGGAGTTGCCGCCGGCCGATGACGGGCCGCATCTGAGCTACGCGATCCAGTGGTTCCTGTTCGCGGGGATGGCGGCGGCGTTCGCGTTTCTGGTGGTGGGACGAGGGAGCCCGCGCGGGCCGGCCTGATCGGCCGGACGGGCGGAGGCTAGGAGGCCGGGCGGGCCCCGTCCAGCTCCTCAAGGGTGCGGGTGGAAGGCTGCCGCTCCCGCTGCAGGCGGGCGGCGGTCTGCTCGGCGCCCCGGAGCACGCGGAGCAGATTCTGCCCGGCCAGTTTTTTCAGATCGCCGTCGCTCCAGCCGCGGCGGATGAGCTCTGCGAAGAGCTCGGGAAATTTCGACACATCCTCGAGTCCGACCGGCACGTGGTCGATGCCGTCGAAATCGCTGCCGATGCCGACGTGATCCACTCCCGCCACCTGGCGCACGTGCTCGATGTGATCGGCCACCTGGGCCAGCGTCGCGCTGGGGGCCGGGTGAGCGGTTTCCCACGCGTCCATCTGGCGCCGCTGCTCCGTGCTGTCGACCCCGGAGGACCGGAGCGCCTTTCGCGCCGAGTCGGACGATGCCTCCCAGACCTTGAACTCGGTGGATACGAACTGGGGCACGAAGGTCACCATGACCACCCCGCCGTTCTTGTCCAGCCGGGCCAGGATCGAGTCGGGAACGTTCCGGGGATGGTCCACCAGCGCCCGGGCGGCGGAGTGGGAGAAAATGACGGGGGCCTCGCTCACGTCGAGCGCGTTGCTCATCACGGCCGGCGAGACGTGCGACAGGTCGACCAGCATGCCCAGCCGGTTCATCTCGCGGACGACCTCGCGGCCGAAGGGCGTCAGCCCCTGATGCCGGGCGCTGTCGAGCGCGGCATCGGCCCAGTCGAGGGTGACGTTGTGGGTCAGGGTCATGTACCTCGCCCCGAGCGCGTAGTAGGCCCGGAGGACGCCGAGCGAGTTCTCGATGGCATGACCGCCCTCCATGCCGAGCAGGGAGGCGAGCCGGCCGCGCTTGACGCTGCGCTCGATGTCGGCCGCCGTGAGGGCGAGCTCGAGCCGATCGGGGTAGGCCGCGATCATCCGCCGGGCGATGTCGAACTGCTCGAGCTGGACCCGGGCGTAGCCGCTGTCCTTCATCTCCCCGTCGATATAGATCGACCAGAACTGGGCTCGGACCTGTCCCTGGGCCAGGCGCGGGAGGTCGGTGTGCTTGGGCGACGGCCGCCGGAGATCGTACGCCGCCACGTCCCGCGGATGCCCCTCCGCCCGCCGGATTTCCCACGGCAGGTCGTTGTGGCCGTCGATGAGCGGGGTGGACCGGAGCAGCGCGCGGGCATGCTGGAGCGCGGCATCGGGGGACTGGGCGGCGGCGGATGCGGTCATCGCCACATGGGGGAGAAGGAGTAGTGACAGGGTGGCGAGGCGGACGGAGCTCACGATTCAGCCTTGATCGAAAGGCCCAAGCCGGGACGGCAGACCGAGCGGAATCAGCTCGGGCCGGGCGAGAAACTCGGGGCAGATGGTGCGGTCGTATTCGTAGGGGCCGCCGGTCTCCGCGTCGGTCCAGGGAAAGCCGCGACAGACGGCGGGGTAATACGACTCCGCATGGATGGTACAGACGTTGTGCTTGAGGAAGACGCAGCGCCGGCGGCGGACCCGGGTCCGCCACTCGCCCCAACGGGTCCGGTACACCATCGCCGGGCCGTGCGCGCCGGTAATCGCGGCGGCTTCGTCGTCACTCAGAGTGACGCCGTAGGCGCAGCAGGACGAGAGATGGGGACAGGGATAGCACGGCAGTGAGGGATATTCGTGCATGCGGCAACTTACCCGTTCACGGGGTCCCGGGACAGGCCACCTCGAGCGCGCCCCGGCCGCGCCTCCGCCTCCAGGCCGGGCAGCAGGGGAACGGACTCGGCCGTGCCGCCGCCACGCGCCGCCTGCTCGATCCGCTCGCAGCGGCCCGCGGGGAGTATCGGCCTCGCGCGGTCGCGCCTTGAGCGGCTAGACGGAACCGACGACCCGGATCGTTACGATCCCCCGGGGGCCAGCCCGGAACGGGATCGCCCGCCCGCCCTCGGCCAGCACCAGCTCCCGCCCGCCCCGCTCATCGGCCCGCAGGAGCCCGGCGCCGGCGGCCGGCCGGTCCAGCCGCCAGCAGCCGTCCACCGGCTCCGCCCGCGCGTTGAAACAGCGGAGGATCAGGCCGGACCCGTCCCCGGCCGGTTTGACCGCGGAGAGCACCAGGCCCGCACCGTCGAGCCGGACATCGATCCTGGGAGGCTCGAGGGCGGTGGCCTGGCGGAGCCAGACCGCCCGGGGCGGCAGAAACACGTCTTCCCACAGTTCGGGCAGTGCGCTCCCGGCCTGGATGTCGGCCGCGCCGACCGGCGCCACGGCCAGCTGCAGACGATCGGGGCCCAGGCACTGGGCCTCGGGTGTCGAGGTGGGCCAACCGGCATGCCCGCGGCGGGTCGGCAGGTCGGCCCGGGAGAGCTGCCCCACGCAGCGAAGGAGCGTCAGCCGAAGGTCGCCTTGGGAGGCGAGCTCGTACTCGAAGAACCCGGGCGTCAGCAGGGCGAGCCCGCGCGGGCCTGAGGCCACCGCCACGTAACGCTGGGCCGGTGCGGTGGTCACCGGCGTTTCCCTCGGATAGCGGTCCTCGGTGGCGACGGCGTGGCGGGTGACCGGGCCGAAGGCTCCCCCGGCCACAGCCGGAACGCCGGGGACGCCGCTCGGCACCCGCAGCCGGAGGCGATGGTCGGTGGCGTGGTTGTCGAGCTCCACCGTGCAGCGCAGCACCGGACTCCCGGCGTGCAGGGTGAGGACGAATCGCGCAAAGACCTTGCCGACGGCACAGGGGAGCGAGCTCCGAACCTCGAGCGCGGCCACGAGCGGTCCGCGGGACAGGACCCGGACGGCGGCAGGTGCCCGGACCCGACGGATCCGGTCGCGCGGCGGGGGGGCATACGTATAGGTGTCGCCCACGTCACCGCCGGATTCGAGCCCGAGCAGCGCCGGGTACAGGAGGCCGCTGCGGCGGTCGGCCAGCGTCACCGTGCCGTCGCGCGCGACGGTGAGGGCCAACAGCCCGTTGTCGAGGCTCCGGGCGCCGGCGCGCGCAGCCGCCGCGGCGGCGACCTCGAGGGGAGCACGGCTCGCGTCGGTCGGCGCAAGCACCGCGAACCCGAGCCCGCCGAGCGCCGGCGACGGGAACGCGAGGCGAGTCACGTCCACTTCGTCCTGATCGGGATAGTGACGCGGGGTGTCGAACCGCTCGAGCCCGCGGGCGGCGCCGAGCAACTGTACGCCGACCGGGCCGTCCGGGCCGGTCAGCGCCATGGGACGGGCGACCGGCGCTGTCCGTGGCGCCCGCTCGCCGGGCGGGCCGACCAGGACATCCCGCCGGAACCAGGTGAAGTCGGCGACCAGCACCAGGCCGGCGCGGGGGCGGGCCACCGGATTCCAGAGCACCAGCCGGGGCGCGGCACGCTCGGGATGGTCGCGGGCAACGTCGGGCAGGTTGCCGAGCAGCGCGTCCAGCGCGGCGCGGGCGATCTCGCCGGCCGCGTGGGCCGCGTCGTCGAGCCGGCCGGCCACCCGACGGGCGACGGCGTCCGAGGTACAGCCGCCGATCGAGTCGTGGAACTGGGACCGCACCAGCGCCCGCCAGGTATCGTCAAGCAGCGGGCGACCGTCGCCGAGCCCCCCGGCGCCGGCCAGGGCGGCGAGCGGCTCCGCCGTACGCTCGAGCAGCAGCTCCACTGCGGCATGGCGCCGCTTGAGCGGGGCCCGGGTGGCTTGCACGCCTTGCAGGGTCCAGGTGTAGCCGTAGGACCAGCGCAGCTCGCCGTGCAGGGCGGGCAGGCCGTCGGCCGCAGCGCCGACGGCGTGGAGGAACTCGTCGAAGCGGGAGATCCGCACGTCGGCGTCGGGCTCCAGCGCCGCGACCAGGTCACGCACGCGGCCGAGGGCGACCGGCGCGGCGTGGTGATCCGCGCCGATGGTCACCGCCACATGCGGCGTGCTCGCGCGGGCCACCAGGACCGGGCGGAGGCGCGACCACGCCTCGGTCAGGCGGGCGGGATCGGCCACCAGCGCCGAGCCGGCCTCGTAGCCGTCGGGCGGCAGGTGATGCAGCAGGATGGCGCGGCCGTCGGGCGCATGCCACCGATAGCTGTCGCCCTGCTGTCCCGGCTCGCCGCCTATGCCACGCCAGAGGACGCCGGCGGGGATCGCGAACTCCGCCGCGAGCGCAGGCCACGCTGCCGGGTGGCCGAATGCATCGGGGCTGTAGAGCACGTCGGAGCGCCCGCCCAGCCGCTCGGCGTCGGCCCGGCCGAGGAGCAGGTTCCGCACCAGGCTTTCGGCGGAGGGCACCAGCTCGTCGGCCAGGACGTACCAGGGACCGATCTCGAGCCGGCCGGCGCGGACCAGCGCGGCCACCCGCGCACGCTGCTCGGGCCGGACGCGGAGATAGTCCTCGAGCAGCACGGTCTGCCCGTCGAGAAAGAAGCTGCGGAAGGCGGGATCGTCGTCGAGGCGGGTGAGCAGGTCGTCGAGGGCGGGAACGAGGCGGGCGACGAAGGCGGCGCGCGGAAGGTACCACTCCCGATCCCAGTGGGTATGCGGGATGAGGTGGAAGACCAGGCGGGCCACGCCCGCGCCTCAGTAGTCCGAGGAGCGGAAAGCCCAGAAGGCGATCCGAAGCGCCACCAGCGCGAAGAGACCGTAGCCCAGGGCGTTCCAGTTCACGTGCGCGGCCCAGGCATCGACCTCTCCGGCCAGGCCTCCGAACGAGGTGCTGACGAGGAGAAGCGCGTATTCGACCATGTCTTTCTAATGTAACCGCCGGCTCGCGCGGCGGAACAGCGTCTCGTCCAGTCGGTGGGCGATGGCGCTGCCGGGCACGGGCATGGTCCCGTCGGCGGCCATCCGGAGCTCGATGACATCGACCCCCGGCCCGAACCAGCGGGTGCTGGGCTCGAGATCGGAGGGCAGCACGAAGCCCGGGAGCGCGGCGGCGCCGAGGGCCGCCTGAGAGCCGAGACCCGATTCCGGCATCGTGCCGGCCCAGAGACGGACGCCGCCTTCGCGGGCGAGACGGACCACGCGGCAAACCTCGGTGAGCCCGCCCATCCGGTGAACCTTCACGTTCCAGACCCGCGGCCCGTCGAGCTCGAGCAGCTGGCGACCGATCCCGGCGCCGTGCAGCGTCTCATCCACGCACACCGGCGTCAGGAGCGTCTGCGACAGCCGGACGTGGCCAAGCAGCTCCTCGGGCGCGAGCGGCTGCTCGATGTAGAGCAGACCGGCCTGGTCGAGCCCACGGAGGTTGGGCTCGTGCTCGGGCCAGTGGTAGCCGCCGTTGGCGTCCACCGTGAGCGGCACGCCGGTGCCCTCCAGCACCTGCCGCGCCAGCTGGACCGGCGCCGCATCCCACCCGGGCGCCACCTTGATCTTCACCCGCCGGTAGCCGTGCGGCAGCGCCTCGTCGATCCAGCGGCGAAGGGTGTCGAGCGACCGGTCGGCGGGGATGCCGAGCGCGACGCCGCAGGGGACTGACACCGCGGGCACGAGGCCCAGCCGCTCGCCCAGCAGCGCCGCCAGGCCGGTGCCGCGCCGGTGGGCCTCGAGGTCCCACGCCGCCGTCTCCAGCGCGGCCCGGGCGAACGGATTGCCGCGGACGCCCTGCCGCAGCATCGCATCCACCTGCTCGGGGCCGTCCACGTCCCGGCCCTCGAGCCTGGGGATCAGGACCTGCTCCAGCAGCAGGCGGGCGGTCCCGAGGGTCTCCTCGCTGTAGAACGGCAGCTCGAACGGGGGCGACTCCCCGTAGCCGAGGTGGCCGGCATCGTCGTGCAGCACGACGACGAGTGAGCGGCGAACCGACATGGTGCCGCCCGAGATGATGAAGGGCTCGCTCAGCGGGAGCGCCAGCTCGTGGAGCTCGATCCGGGTCAGGCGCACGATGACGGCTCGGCCGGGGCCGAGAGGTCGAGAAACCGGAGCTCGCCATCCCGCCGGTGAAGCACGCCGTCCCGCTCCAGCTCGAGCATGCCGGCCACCAGTCCCTCGTCCGGGTGAAACACGAGCGCGTGGAGGGCCCGCTCGGTCCGCGAGCCGGCCGTGGCGGGGTAGGCGCCGAGCGGCAGCTGAAAAAAGGTGTGCAACGCGACGCTCTCGCAGCCGGCCCGGGCGTAGTCGAGCAGCTGGCGGCCCGAATGGACGCCGCCGGTGCCGACCAAGGCGGGCCCACCGGCCCGACCCGCGCGGCGGCTCCGCGCCATCCGGAGCACGCGCAGATTGCGCTCGCTCAGGTCCCATCCGCCGTAGGCCACCCGGGTCGTGTCGTCCCACAGGCGGTTGAAGCAGACCAGCGCGTCGGCGCCGGCGGCGGCCTCCATCATGGCGAGCTGAAAGACGTCGTCGAACCGGGCGTTCATCAGCTTGAGCGCGAGCCGGATGCCGGCCCCGCCGGCGGCGCTCCGGATCCGGCCGGGGACCTCGCGGAGCCAGCGGAGGATGCGCGCCTGCTCATCGGCGAGGGCATCGCCCGCGAGCGTGGGCGAGAAGTCCTTCTCGATCGGCAGCACGCCCGCGCCCCAGGCCCGGGCCAGTCGGGTGGTGGTGTGCCGGTACTCGTCCTCACGAAAGGCCTCCTCCAGCCGCGGCAGGTGATACTTGACCGAGGGCACGGTCAGCAGGGCGCCGGACCGGGTGAGCTCACCCGCCAGCCGGACCAGCTCGAGGTACTCGTCGAAGGAGCGGTCCCATCCCCTGCCCTTCCAGGTCACGGTCCAACCATCACGCCCGTCCGCGGCCCGGCGCCGCTCGACCCGCATCCGGGTCTCGTGGACGGCCCAGGCGCCCATCGTGCGGGCACCGGCCTCGTCCTCGGCGATCACGGTCTTGAGGATGACGAAGGCGAGGCCGGCGGCGCGGTCGGTCTCGAGCTGATCGGCGTTGAGCGACAACTGGCCGGAGCCCTTGCCGATCGGATGGGGAATGGTCCAGCCCAGATAGCGGGCGGTCAGGTCGATCCGGTAGGCCTCACGCACATGGCCCGCGACATCCCGCGGGAGCCCGCCGCCGAACCGCGCGAAGTCACGCGCGAGCTGAGCGGACATCGCGGGCGCCGTCCTCGGCGGCCTGGAGCTCGCGGACGACGCGGTCGACCGTGGCCCGCTCCTCGGGCGGCAGCGACGGCCCCCAGGGATCGTCGCAGCTGTCCGGCGGCAGGGCCCCGTCCGCGGCCGCGGCCCAGAGCATCCGGCGGACGTAGCCCTCCATCGGCGGGACGAAGGTGGCGAGCGCAAGCTGGTCGCACTGGGCCGACCGGGCCTGGAAGGCCGGCCAGTCGGCGTCGCTGTAGGCCCGGATGAGGCCGGCCTGGAGGGCAGGCAGCGCGGCGCCCATGCCGATCAGCGCGGCCCGGGCGCCGAGCATGATCGAGTAGCCGAGAAACCGGTCCTCGCCGGTGATCAGCAGTTTGCCGGGGTGATGCCGGAGGATGCCCGCCAGGTGCTGGAAGGTCATCACCGAATCGAGGGTCGCCACCTTGAGGCCGATCACCCCGGGCAGCTCGAGGATGGCGTGGAGGGTGGCGTCGTCATAGGCGACGCCGCCGGCGGCCTGGTACAGCCAGAAGGCGATGACGGGCAGCTCGCGGCTCAGGCGCGCGTGGTGGGCCACGGGATCGGCGGCGACGGGAAAGGCGAGCAGCGCGTCCGCGTGGCCGCGGCGCGCCTCGATCGCCATGGTGATGTCGCGCGCGCCGGCCACGACGACGCGGTCGGGCAGGGCCTCGCGCCAGGTGGCGAGCACCGACCGGCGCTGCTCCGCCGACAGGTGGGGGCCGCGGCCGGTATGGGCCCAGACGGCCACCCCAGCCACCGGCTGAGCCGCCATCCAGCGCGCGTATCCCCGCTGGGCGGCCTCGTCGAGCTCCGTCCCCCGGAAGGGCACCGGCACCGCCGGCACCAGTCCCCACGCCAGCCGGTCCCCGAGCGATTCCGTCACGGCCTCACCAGGCGGACCGGCGGTGGCGCTCGCGCAGGTAGCGCTGCTCGTCGAGCACGACCCGGAGCGGAACCCCGACGCGGAGGCGGAGCGCCACGTCGCCTTCCACCACCCGCACAACCGCGCCGACCACCCGCACCTCCTCGCCGCGGCGGAGGCGAACGATGCCCTCGACCTCGTCCCCGGGCTCCCGACGCTCGTGGTCGGCCGCGCGGTAGCGGAGACCCTGCTCGCAGAGGTCGATCACCTCCCCCTGGCTGCCATCCACCAGGAAGCGCGGGCGGGCCGCCGTGGGATACTCAATGCGGTAGTGCTCCCGCTCGAACGGATAGTCGCTCATGGGCCGCGGAGGGCGACGGCGTTGCCGCCTTCGATCGCGGCGCGGTCCGCCGCGGAGCAGTCGAGCAGGTCGAGCTTGGCGCCGCCGTTCTCCGGCAGTCGGAGCGGCTGCCCGGTCCCGAGCACGAAGCGGCCGGGGCCGACGGTGCCGAGCAGCGCCTGCAGGTGGTCCTCGGGTGGGCCCCAGATCCAGCAGATGTCCCACCAGATCCGGCTCGCCTCGGCGGGGGTGGAGCCGAAGTGGACTTCTTCGACGAAGGGGCGGTCGGCGTGGGTGACGAGCAGGCGGACGCTCGGATGGGCGCGAACCAGCGCGCGAACCGCGGCCGCCGGCAGCTCGGGGGCATGATCGTTGGGGTGCCGTTGCCGCCCGTCCTCGAACCGGACGGCCAGGCTGAGCGCCACTCCGGCTTCGCCGCAGGCGGCGGCCAGGGCGCGCATCGCTCCGCCCGCGGGGTCGAGCCCGTAGAACGTCGGGTCAGCGCGGACGGCGGGGACGGCCGCCTCGGCCGCGTTCCGAAGCACGCGCTCCCAATCGGCCAGGCCGGGATGGATGGCCGGCACCGGGCACAGTCGCGGCTGACTCCGGCCGAGGTCGAGCAGCCAGGCGTTGCCCTCGGTCGGGTCGCGCCAGAAGACGCCGGGCAGATGCGTCACCCACGCCTGGTCGATGCCAGTCCGGTCCATGGCGGCGAGCAGCGCCTGGGCCGACGTGCCGGGCACACGGCGGAAGGGATAGGCGCCCACGAAGGCGTTGACGTCGATGCGCATCAGTCGGCCGGAAAGGCGCCAGGAGGAAAGATGCCGGCGGCGTTGCGCCAGCGGACCCGGTCGAGCTCCGCAGGCGGCAGCAGGTGCTCGAGGTAGCGCAGCTTGGCCCAGCCGGTCTCGATGGTCAGGTCGCAGCCCCAGAGGAGCCGCTCGACGCCGACCGCGTCGAGGCAGGCCTCGAGCATGCCGCCGTCCACTCCGCTGCCGGAGAGGTCCACGAAGACGTTGGGAAGGCCGCGCAGATCGTGCAGCGAGTGGAGCCAGTCCCCGCCGCCGCCGATGTGGGCCAGGAGGAAGCGCACCCCCGGGTGGCGGTCGGCGAGCCGGCCCAGTTCCCGGGCGTCGGAGGCCTCCTGCCCCGGGTAGTCCCGCCGCCGATGCTGCCAGATGTGCTGCAGGATGGGCACGCCGCGCTCGGCCGCCAGGAGGCAGATCGGATCGAGCAGTGGGTCGTCGGCCCGGCGGCTGGCCGCCAGCTTGATGCCGATCATGCCGGCGTCGAGGCAGCGGCGAATCTCCGCCAGCGAGTCGTCCGGGTAGTTCGGATTCACCGCGACATATCCGCGGATTCGGGCGGGGTGGCGGCGCTGGAGTGCGAGCAGATAGTCGTTGGCGTAGCGGAGGTCGGGCAGCGAGGGGAAATAGGTCGGAGAGGTCAGGCCCCAGCTGCCGAGGATGGAGGCCACGTGGATGGTGATGCCCACCCGCTCGCCGGCCCCGAGGCGGCTCGCATTCCGGGCCTGCCAGTCGGCGCGTGGGGTGCGGTCATGCAGGAAGTGGGCATGCACGTCGATCAGCACGCGCGGCTACCTCTCCGCCCGATCGGCCGCGGCGGGCTCGGGAATCACCACGTGGGGCTCGGCAATTACCGGGGCTCCGAGAAGCATGGCACCTCCGTCATACGCTATGGCCACCCGGCCGTGTCCGTGGCCAGGGGATGTCCCGAGCAATTTAACGAGGCCGGGTGAACCGGGGTCACCGCCCCTGATCCAGCGCCTCCAGCGCGTCCTCGAGCACGGTGAGCGCGCCGTCGATCACCGCCTCGTCGTGGGCGAGCGAAACGAAGTTGTACGCCGAGCGCTTGAAAAGCAGTCCCCGTCGGGCCGCCTCAACCGCCAGCAATGCCCCGGCCGCCTCGTCGTGAAACTGGAGGCAGCACATCTCCGGCAGGCCGGCCACCCCGCGCACGATGCGCGGATGGCGCTCCGCCAGCACCCGGAACCCAGCCTGCAGACGCCGGCCGACCCGGCTCAGATGGGCGGGCACGGCCTCGGAGGCCAGCACGCCGAGGGTGGCCCGTGCCGCGGCGAGGGACACCCACTCCGTGGCCAGCGTCGAGGAAATCCAGGTCCGTGAGACCGCGCCCATCAACTCGGCTCGGCCGCCGACGGCCGCGAGCGGGAAGCCGTTGGCGATCGCCTTGGCCATCACCACCAGGTCGGGACGGACGCCGAAGCGCTCGCAGCCGCCGCCCGGGGCGAGCCGGCCGACCGTCTTGATCTCGTCGGCGACCAGCACGGCACCGACCCTGGTGGTCTCGTCGCGCAGCACGGCCAGCCATTCGGGATCGGGCGGCCCGAGGATGACCGGCTCGAACACCACGGCGGCCAGCGTGTCGCCGGCCTGGCGGATGCGCTCGCGTGCAGTCTGGGAATCGTTGAAGGGCAGCTCGCCATAGAGCGCACGAGTGGCGGCCGGCACACCCGGCGTCCCAGCGCCCTGGCACCAGTCGAGCCAGCCGTGATACCCGCAGCCGAGCACCGCCTCGCGGCCGGTCACCGTCCGGGCCAGCCGCACCGCCGCGGCCATCGCCTCGGCGCCGGTC
>JBBRGH010000036.1:0-13969 GCA_038240915.1 Gemmatimonadales bacterium
GAAGGCCACCACGCCCAGGCTGTAGACGTCGGACCGGCCGTCGATCTCGCGCTCGCCGGCGGCCTGCTCCGGGCTCATGAACGCGGGCGTCCCGATGGCGACGCCGGCGCCCGTGAGGGTGGCGCCGGACGTCGAGCTCAGCGCCTTGGCGATCCCGAAGTCGGTCACCATCACCCGGCCGCGGGAGCCCTCCAGCAGAATGTTGTCGGGCTTGATGTCGCGGTGGATGATCGAGAGGGCATGGGCGGCGCTGAGGGCGTCCGCGGATTCGGCCATGATCCGGCGAGCCTCGTCCACGGGGAGCTTGCCCCGCCGGCGGATCCGCCCGGCCACCGATTCTCCATCCACGTAGCCCATGACGAAGTAGACCAGGCCCTGGCCCTCGCCGACGGTGTGGATCGGGACGATGTGGGGATGGGACAGCTTGGCCGCGGTTTGGGCCTCGCGGGTAAACCGCTCGCGGATGTCCTTCTGGAAGGCGAGCTCGGGCGGCAGCACCTTGATGGCCACCCGGCGCTGGAGCCGCTCGTCCCGGGCCCGATACACCACGCCCATGCCGCCGCGGCCGACCTCACCCTCGATGGTATACGCGTCCCCGAGCGCCTCGCCCAACCGGGCCGCCAGCGGCTTATCGGCCGAGTCGGTCATGGGCGGTAGCACCTCTGGGGACAGGCGAGAGGGATGCGGAAGTGCGCAGCACGTTGGGACGGCCGAACATGGCCCCCAATCTGTACGGTTCCACCGCCAGCGGCAACTGAACCGGAGCAAAGCCGGGCCCGATCGGAGACCGCGCCCAGGGCAGTAAGGCTTCGTCTGCTCTGCGATGTCCTCCGCCCGACGCGACCGACCCGTGGCAGACCGGAACGCGGGGGCTTCCGGTTGTCCGTCAATATGGCAGCGAATCTCGGCATTCCCGGGTGGTCCTGCCGAGGCGGCGCTGGGCGGGAAACCGACCGGCACCGTAAGTTGTTTTATAGCAAGCCCGGAGACCGATTGGCGCGGTGGCACGCTCGGTGCAAACCTGCCGGCGATCTCTTGTGGGTCCGTCATTCTCCCCGAGAGTACGGGGATCTGGAAGGAGTAGCACCGACATGGCCGAACGTTTGACTTTGCCCGTCCTGCCGCTGCGCGAGGTGGTCCTGTTCCCCGGCGTGACCGCGCCGATCGGAGCGGGCCGTCCCGCCACGCTGCGCGCCATCGAGGCCGCGCTGGCGACGCCGGAGCGGCTGGTGTTCGCTGTCTCCCAGCGCCAGAACGTGGAGAGCGTCACCCCGGACGTGCTCTACACCATCGGCACCATCGCCAAGATCGGACAGCTCCAGCGCGGGCTGTCGGGCATGCAGCTCCTGCTCCACGGCGAGCAGCGCGGCATCGCCATCCACTACACGGACAAGGAGGGCTATCTCCAGGCCGTCGTCCGCGAGGCCGAGGAGATGCTCCCCATCAACCCCGACGACGCGGCCTTCGTGGGCCTGCACCGCGAGGCCCGAGCGCGGGCGGCCGAGCTGGGCCAGAAGTCCGGCCTGCCGGACGAGGTCGTCCAGCAGGTGCTGGCCGGCGTGAACGAGGCCGGCCGGTTCGCCGACCTGGTGGCCGGCTACATCGACATCAACCCCGCCCAGCGCCAGGCCCTGTTGGAGACGCTGAGTGTCGAGGAGCGGCTCCGCCGCGTGCTGGTGCACGTGCAGCGGCAGATCGGTGTGCTCGATGCCCAGGAGGACATCAAGTCGCAGGTCCAGGAGGAGCTGGGCGAGCGGCAGCGGGAGATGTTCCTCCGGGAACAGCTCAAGACCATCCAGCGCGAGCTGGGTGAGGGCGACGAGCGGGACGACCTCCAGGAGCTGCGGGAGAAGCTCGAGGCGCTCGAGCTGCCCGCCGAAGCCCGGAAGGAAGTGGACCGCGAGCTCGGCCGGCTGAGCCGGATCGGCCGCGAGTCGATGGAGAGCCAGGTGATCCGCACGTTCCTCGAGAACATCGCGGAGCTGCCCTGGAGCGTGCGGAGCAAGGAGCATCTCGAGCTGCCGGTGGCCCAGCAGATCCTCGACGAGGATCACTACGCCCTGGGTGACGTGAAGGACCGGGTGCTTGAGTTCCTGGCCGTGCGCCAGCTCAGGATGCAGCAGGACGCGGCCGACCGCGCGGCCGAGGAGACCACGGCGGCGGAGCGGAAGGCCGAGGAAGTGACCCAGGGCGAGTCGACCGACACGCCGCAGGCCACCGCCACGGTGCCGGCGCCGAACGCGCCGGTCAAGGGGAACGACGACGACCGGGCCCGGGGTCCGATCCTGCTGTTCGTAGGCCCGCCGGGCGTCGGCAAGACGTCCGTGGCCAAGAGCATCGCCCGGGCGATGGGCCGGAAGTACGTCCGGATCTCGCTGGGCGGCGCCCGGGACGAGGCCGACATCCGCGGCCACCGGCGGACCTACGTCGGCGCCATGGCCGGCCGGATCATCCAGGGGATGAAGCAGGCGGGCACCAAGAACCCGGTCTTCTTGCTGGACGAGGTGGACAAGCTGGGTGTCTCGTTCCAGGGCGATCCGGCGAGCGCGCTGCTCGAGGTGCTCGACCCGGCCCAGAACGATTCGTTCGTGGACCACTATCTGGGCGTGCCGTTCGACCTGAGCGAGGTGCTGTTCATCGCCACGGCCAACTTCATCCAGAACATTCCCGGGCCGCTGCTCGACCGGATGGAGGTGGTGGACTTCGCCGGGTACACTGAGCGGGAGAAGCAGGAGATCGCCCGGAAGTACCTGATCCCCCGCCAGTTCACCGAGAACGGGGTGAGCCCGGCTCGGCTCACGATCACCGACGAGGCGCTGGCCGAGGTCATCACCAGCTACACCCGCGAGTCCGGCGTTCGTCAACTCGAGCGGGAGATCGGCCGGCTGGCCCGGAAGGTGGCCCGCCAGTTTGCCTCGGGTGAGGCGGGACCGATCACGGTGGACAAGGACATGGTGGACGACCTGCTGGGCCGTCCCAAGGTCCACCCGGAGAAGATGGCGCGGCACGACGAGGTGGGCACCGCCACGGGGATGTACTACACCCCGACCGGCGGCGACATCATGTTCGTCGAGGCGTCCACCATGCGCGGCAAGGGCGAGCTGGTGCTCACCGGCCAGCTGGGCGACGTGATGAAGGAGTCGGCCCGCGCCGCCTGGACCTACGCCCGCTCGCACGCGGCCGGGCTCCAGATCAAGGACGAGATGTTCGACCGCGACATCCACATCCACGTGCCGGCCGGCGCCATCCCCAAGGATGGACCGTCGGCGGGCGTCACGATGGCTTCGGCGGTGGTGAGCACGCTGTCGGGGCGTCCGGTGCGGCACGACATCGCCATGACCGGGGAGATCACCCTGCGCGGCCGGGTGCTCCCGATCGGGGGGGTGAAAGAGAAGGTCCTGGGCGCGGTCCGGGCGGGCCTCACCCGGATCATCGTGCCCAAGGACAACGAGCCCGACCTGACCGATCTGCCCCAGGAGGTCCGGGACAAGATCGAGGTCCACCTGGTCTCGGAGCTGGGCGAGGTCCTCGCGCTCACGCTCCGGGGCGCCACCTTCCGCGAGGGTCGCCTGCTGTTCGGGGACGAGAAGAATCCGCGGGACGTGATGCCGCTGTCGACGGGGTTCCGGCACTAGGGGGATGCCCTCGCCGCAGGACGGGGCGGCGGTCGGCTGGTGAACGAAGTGAAGGGGGCGTGCCTGCGGGCATGCCCCCTTCGCGTTGTCGGAGTGACTCGGGTCCGGCGGCTCCCCGTGGCTGTCCTCTAGCCGGACGCACTGGTCACTTCTCGTCCTTTTCCCGCCGCATGGCCCGCACCGCCGAGTGGACCATTTCGCCCGCGGTGGCGCCGTTGGCCGGATAGACCGCCCAGCCCACGCTGACGTGGAGCGGGATGATGATGCCCTCCGAGGTCGTGGCCGACTGCTCGCCGAGCACGCGGCGCAGCTTGGCCGCCACCACCGTCGCGCCCGCGGCGGGCACACCGCGCAGTACCATGGCGAATTCCTCGCCGCCGAACCGGCCGATCAGGTCGCTCGCCCGCACGCTCGAGCGGAACACGTTGGCCACGTGGCGGAGCACCTGGTCCCCCACCAGCTGGCCGAACCGTTCGTTCACCTCGTGGAACCGGTCGAGGTCGAATACCAGCAGGGAGAGCGCCCCGCCGTGGCGCCGGCCGTAGTCCACGGCGTAGTCCAGCTCGGCCAGCAGGGTTACCTGGTTGAGCAGGCCGGTCAGCGGATCGCGGATGAGCAGCTCGCGGAGGCGCCGTCCCCGCTCCGCCCGGACCACCACGGTCTGGAGCAGCAGATCCGGGTCGGTCGGCGAGGCCAGGAAGTCGTCCGCCCCCGCCTGCAGGGCGGCCACCCGCTCCTCCACGGCGTCGGTCCCGGCGAAGACGATGGGCATCATCCGGAACCGGGGGTCGTCGCGGATGATCCGGGAGACCGTGACGGCGTCGCCGTCGGGCAGGTGCGTGGCGAGCAGCACCAGGTCGGGCACCTCGCGCTCGATCAGCTCCTGCACCGCCTGCGCCAGCACACACCGCACCACCCGGATATTGGCCCCCTCGAGCCACTCGGACTTGGCGCCGGCCCGCTCGGCGTCGTGATCCACCAGGAGCACCGTCGACGGCGGCGGGCCGACTCTGGCCAGCGCCCGCGCGTAGCGGGGGAGGTCCTCCGACATGCGCTCGACGGCCACGACCGCGTCCACCCCCGACGCGATGGCCCGGAGGCGATCCACCGCGCGCAGAGTCTCGATCAGCACCACCGCGCGGGGACGCACCGGCTGGGCCGTCCACACCGACGCCACGGCGGAGGGATCGCCCTCGCCGGCCGCGGTGCCGATGACGAGCAGGTCGGGACGCTCACCGGCGGCCAGGATGGCCGGGTCGTCCCGGCGATGCCCCAGGCGGACGTCGTAGCCTTCGGCGCGAAGACCGGCCGCGAGCTTCTCCACCTCCGGCGACGGCGGCAGGATGACGGTCGCGCGCCGGCGCGCGCCGGCGGGCCGGCCGGGGCTTCCCAGCTTGGCCTGGGCCTGGCGAAAGAGCGTTGCCAGCCGTTCGACCGCCTCATCGAGTCGGGGCGCCTCGCCCGGAGCCGGCTTGGCGGCCATCCAGTGTTCCATCTGGCGGGCGGCGACGCTGATCTCGGGAAATCCGTAGGAGCCACCCGAGCCCGCCAGCCGGTGGAAGCGCGTCTTGAGGGAGGCCGCGGCTTCGGGCCGGAGGGCGCGGAACGCGGCGATGTCAGTCCGGAGCTCCTCCAGCCGGTCGGGAAACTCCGCGAGATATTCGTGCTGCAGCTCCCGCATCGCGTCGTCGAGCGAGTCGGTCATGGCCCGCGCCGGAATCCTTCGAGGGCCAGGCGGGCGCCGGCCACGAACGCCGGCGCGGTGCTCCAGTGGCCGCGAACCTCGCTGCCCTGGCGCGCCGCCAGGATCGCGCTCCGCTCATCCACCACGCTGATGAAGGGCATGCCGGGCCAGGCCTGCCCGCCGGACACGACCTCCACCACGGCGAAGCCGAGGTCCACCGGGGCCATGGCGCAGAGCAGGAGCGGAATGCCCGCGGCGTAGGGCCGCCGGAGGGCCGGGGCCAGCAGCGGAAAGGCGTCGGCCGGCGCGAGCAGGGCCACCGACACCGTCGCCCGGGCCACGTCGTGGGTCACCAACTGGAGAATGGCCCGGCCGGACTCGATTTCGACCAGGGTGGGCGTCGCGGGGACGCTCACCGAGTCGAGATCGTTGCTCAGGCGCTCCAGCGCCTGGCCATGATCGGTGGAGATCCGGGCGATGAGGGCCGCCGGCGTCTCCGGCCGGTAGCGCTTGGGCCGGCCCCCCTCCACCCGGGCGGCGCCTTTGGTGACCAGGGCTTCGAGGGCGCTGTACGCATTGGCGCGCGCGAGGCCGGCCGAGCGGGCGATGGCGTACCCGGTGCCCGGCCCTCCGGTCAGGAGGACCTCGTAGATCAGGCTTTCGGTGGGAGTGAAGCCGAAGTGGGTGAGGTCGAGCCTGGGCATGGTGAGTAGTCTGCGATACTACGCTCTGTGTGGCAATGGCTCCGCCGGACCGGCCGGTCAGTCGTACTCGATCGGCCAGCCCAGCAGCTTGGCGATCAGCGCCAGGCGGAAGGTGACGTCCACCTCACGGCCCTCGGTGGTCTTGGCGTCGGCCAGCAGCGGGTAATAGTGGTAGGTGATCTTGTTGATCGCCTTGGGCTGCGACCGCAGATTCTTGGGCCGCCAGATGCCGTGCTCGTCGGTGTCCTTGAGCAGGCGCCCCAGCGCCTTGGAGGCCACCGGCGCCCAGGGGAGGGCACCCATCCGCGCCATCAGCTCGATGTAGTGCAGCGCCAGCGGCAGGTCGGTCGGATGACCCTTGGCGTCGATCTCGATGGGGTCGCCCAGGAGCAGGTGCTGGGGCTTGACGGTGCGCTTGCCGACCTGGATGACGAAGGCCTTCTTCGGGGCAGGCTGCGCCAGGTAATGGCCCAGCCGCTCGGTGAAGCCGGCGCGTTCGCGCTGGAGGTTCGGCATGAACGAGAGCATGGCCACCGAGTACCAGCTCGGCGGGTGCGCCTCGGGGTGAAGGCCGATCTGTTTCCCGGCCTTGATGAACGGCTTCTCGGCCAGCGGGCCCCGGAGGAACTGGGAGATGGCATCGGCGATCTTGTGGCCGGCCCCGCGAAGCCGGGGATCGTCGGCATAGCCGGCCTCGGCCAGGGCGGCCGAGGCGGCCTCGCGCATGATGCCCCGAGCCCAGGCCTCGGCCTCGACGTCCGACTTCACCATCTTCTGGAACTCGAAGAGCAAGGCCGGGTCTTCGTCCCGGCTCAGCAGCCGGAAGAGCACCCGGTCGCCCAACTTGAACGGCCGGCTGGCCCGGGGCCAGCCGAGCTGGAGCAGGCGCCGGTACTGCGGGATGGTGCCGACGTCCTTGATCCCCTGGGCGGCGGACACGGCCAGACCGAGCAGGTTGGCGCCCCAGATGCCGGTGTCCTTCTGCTTCTTGACCACGGCGGAGGCGATCTTGGACTCGACGACCGCGGTCAGGGCAGCCTCGATCACCTCCGGGGGAGCGTACCCGGGAGGCGCCAACTCGGTATAGGTGCGGTACCGGATTGACGGCCCGGCGTTCTCGAGCAGCCAGGTGAGCGGAATCCGGTGCTGATTGGGCAGTTCCAGAAACGCTCCTGGGGAGGGAGGCAGGGCGTAAACGGCCGGGAAGATAGGCGGGCCGGCCCACCCGCGGTAGGGCGGCGGCGGTTAATTGCCGCGTCCCGAAGAGCTACCGGTCCCGTGGAGCGCGCCGGGCCTCCCCGGCCTGCCGGAATTCGGACTTGGCGCTCCAGGCTGGCTGCTGGGGGCCGTCCCCTACGATCACCGCTGTCCTGACGATGACGCGAAGCTGTTGCATCGCGCCGTCGTAGGTGAACCAGGGCTGCATTTCATCGCTCGGCTGGTGGTACCGCTTTTCGGTATAAAGTTCCTGCTGCTCCTTGCCCCAGCTGGCCGGCCGGCCCACGAAGTCGGTCCCACCCTCCAGGCTGGTGCCCGGGACCCCGGCCCGCGCCAGCGAGAAGTGGTCGGAGCGGAAGTACGACCCTCGGATCAGGGCATCCTGGTTGACGGTGACCCGGAGCCCCTCGGCCGCCGCGGCTTGGCTGACGGCCCGGCCGAGGGAGGATTGGTCCAGGCCCAGGGCGGAGAAATCCCTGGTCCGGCCATACAGGTTGAGCACGTCGAGGTTGAGGATGGCCGCCATGTCCCGGAGCGGGAAGGGCGGGGCGGTGGCCAGCGCCTGCGAGCCGATCAACCCCGCCTCCTCGGCCGCGAACCCGATGAACACCAGCGACCGCCCGGTGTGAACCCCGCTGCGCACGAACGCCTCGGCGGTCGCCATCACCCCGGCGGTCCCGGAGGCATTGTCCTCCGCCCCGTTGTAGATCGAGTCGCCGTTGACCGGCGCACCGATGCCGAAGTGATCGTAGTGGCCGCCGATCAGCACCACTTCCCGTGCGAGCGGGCCCTTGCCCGGCCACCGTCCCAGCACATTTTCGGTTTCCGAGCGCTGGATTGCGCTCCGGACCGACGCCTCCAGCTGGAGCTTGAGCGGTACGGCCTGGAATCCATGCTTCGCGGCCGCCTGGGTGAGCGCGGCGAGGTCCTGGCCGCCCTGCTGGAACAGCTTCGCCGCGGCTTCCTGCTGCAGCCAGCCGGCCACTACCAGTGATCCAGGGGGCGTCTCCAGCCGGACCTGGGGTCCGACCCAGCCCGAGAGCACCGTGGTCCAGGGATAGGTCGCGCTCTCGGTGGTATGGACGATGAGGATGCCGGCGGCGCCCTGCCGCTGGGCCTCCTCGATCTTGTAGGTCCAGCGGCCGTAGTAGGTGAGGATCTTGCCTAGGAAGATGGTCGAGTCCCGCAGGCCGGGATCGTTGACCAGCACCACCGCGATCTTGCCCTTGGCGTCGATTCCCGCATAGTCGTTCCAGCCCAGCTCCGGTGCCACGATGCCGTACCCCGCGAAGACGACATCGCCTCGCAGATTCACCAGCGAATCGTTCCGCATCGACCACAGGACGAAGTCGTTCTTCCAGGCCAGCGGCGGGGCGGTGGCGCCGGTGACGGCGAGCGCCGGCTCGGGCGTGAGCGAGATGATCGGTACCCGCTGAAAGTAGGTCCCGCTGTCCCCGGCCGGCTCCAGGCCCAGGCGCTCGAACTGGGCGGCGATGTACTTGGCCGCCGTCTTGCCGCCGCGGGTGCCGGGCTTGCGACCCTCGAGCGCGTCGTCCGCGAGGAACTCGAGGTGGGATCGCAGCACGCGCGGGTCCAGCGCACGGGCGGCGCGGGTGGCGGGGGAGGCAGCCGAGCCGGCCTGGGCCGCGAGCGGGACGGCACCGGACGCGGCGAGACAGACGAGCAAGGTCGGGACGCGCATGAGAGTCCTGGCGAAGGGTGAGCCGGTGGCACCGGGCCCCCGGCGATGCCGGGAAATGTAGGCGATGGCGCCGCCCGCGCTGGAGGGCTCCGGGCGCGGAACCACGCCGGCCGGTCCCGACCCCTGGGGGCGCTGCGAGCGCATGGCGAGCAGCATGGTGAAGGCGCCGAACTGCATCACGATGCCGTCGGTGGCGATCCAGCAGCTGTGGTACGCCACTTCCCATGAGGTCGCCAGGACCCAGCGCTGTCCGAAATCGAGTCGCGGGTCCCGGTCACGATCAGCAGGGCCAGCGGGCAACAGTCCCGGCAGGAGTCGGCGGAGTCTGGGCGAGAGGGGCATGCACCGGCTACAGCCGCAAGCGCTTGAAGACCGCCTCGGGCAGACTGGAGATGAGCCCCATGATCGGACGCCAGAACCACGGCACGTAGACGACGTCGCGCCGGGATTCGATCGCCCGGTGGATGGCCCGGCCGACCCGCCGCGGGCTGGCGAACAGCGCGTTCTTGGGCAGGGCCGCGGTCATCGGCGTGTCCACGAAGCCGGGCTTGATGGTGAGGACGGCGACGCCGGCCGGCGCGAGCCGGTTCCGCAGCCCCTGCAGAAACCGGTCGAGCCCGCCCTTGGCGGCTCCGTAGACGTAGTTGCTCTGGCGTCCCCGGTCGCCCGCCACCGAGGAAATCACCGCGATACAACCGCCCCGCGCCGCCTCGAGCCGGTTGGCCAGGGGCGTCAGCACCGCCACGGCCGACCCGAAGTTGATGTCGAGCGAGCGAAGGGCCTCCGCCGCGCTGGCCTGGCAGCGGGCCTGGTCGGGCAGCACGCCATGGGCGACGAGCGCGACGTCGAGCCCCCCGAACGCCGCCCAGGCGACCTCGACCACTTCCTCGCACCGCCTGTGGTCGGTCACGTCAAGCACCGCGGTCTCGACCGCGGCGGCCCCGTGCACCCGGAGATCGTCGGCGACGGCCCTCAGCCGATCGGGGTCGCGGCCGGCCAGGAACAGCCTGGCCCCTCCGGTGGCGAAAACCCGGGCGGTTTCCCGGGCGATGGCGGAGGTAGCACCGACGACGAGGACCCGGCGGGAGGACTCAGGAGGCATGCACCCGCCGCCAGAAGGAGGAGGAGAATCTGGTGTCGTGAAAGGCTGTGAAGCGCTCGAGGCCCGGGAAAAAGGCACGGAAGCTCTCGGGGCTCATGCGGGCGTCTTTCGCCGGATAGACGGCGCCGCCCGCTTCGCGGGCGATGGCGTCGAGGTCGTCCAGCAGCGCGAGGGTGCTCGATCCCCGCATCGGGAAGTCCACGGCCAGGGTGATGCCCTCACGGGGGAAGGACAGCATTCCGGGGGAGCACGCCGGGCCAAACCGCTTCAGCACCGCCAGCGAGGCCGGCTCTCCCGACCGGGCGATGCGCTCGAAGATGGCCCGGATCGGGCCTCCGCCCGGGACGTCGGGCACCACGCACTGGTACTGGAGGAATCCGGCGGCGCCGTAAAACCGGCCCCAGTCGCCCACGCCGTCGAGGGGAAAGAAGAAGGCGGGATAGGGCACTGTCCTCCGCCGTCGGGCGCCGAGCTGCGCGCGATAGTACACCTCGTTGAACATGCCCAGCGTGAGGCGGTTGAGCAGCCCGGCCGGGGCGTCCCCCGGGACGGTGAAGCGCGGGCCGACCTCGGGCGCTGGCGGCGTCCCGTCGAATGGCGCGTGGTCGCCCCGGAGGTAGATGCCCCGGCCCAGCTTCCGGCCGCGGGACAGGCAATCCACCCAGGCTACTGTGTATTCCCACGTGTGGTCTTCCGCCGCCAGCTCGAAGAAGGCGTCGAGTCCGGGGAAGCGAATCCGCTCCATCGCGATGCCTGCGCCGGGCACGCGGGTAAGGCGGAGCTCGGCCCAGGTGATCAACCCGGTGAGCCCGAGGCCGGCCACGGTGGCCTGGAACAGCTCGTCCGGCGGAGTGCAGACGATGCGCTCGCCGCTCGAGCGCAGCAGCTCCAGGCGCGTCACGTGGGCGCCGAAGGTCCCGGCGCGATGGTGATTCTTGCCGTGGATGTCGTTGGCGATGGCGCCGCCAACCGAGACCCAGCGGGTGCCGGGGAGCACCGGCAGGAACCAGCCGCGCGGCACCGTGAGCGCCAGGATGGCGGCCAGGGTCACGCCCGCCTCGCAGCGGAGCAATCCCTGCTCCTCGTCGAAGGTGATCATCCGATCGAGCCGGCTGACATCCAGCAGGACCCCGCCGTCATTGAGGCAGCTGTCGCCGTAACTCCGGCCGCAGGCGTAGGCCAGGACCGGGCCGCGAAGCCGGTCGAACGAGGGCAGTTCCGACCGCCAGAGCACCGGGACCACGTCGGCTGGCACCGCCGAGGGGAAGCGGCCCCACGAGCCGTAGGCGCGGCCCGCGGGCACGGGCGACGCGACCGCCGGCCCCCGCCGGCCGACCGCCGCCGGCGGCTCCGCCAGGGCGTCCATCAGAGCGCCGCGAACATCACCAGCGCGACGAGCGCGCCGAGGACGTAGCTGGCGGGGTCGCGCACGGTGGCCACGATCGGGTCGTCGTGGATTTGACCCCGATGGGCCAGCAGCCACATCCGGCTGGTCCAGAACAGGAGCAGCGGACAGACCAGCCAGAGGAGCAGCGGGTTGCGATACAGCGCCACGACCTGCTCGCTGTTGATGTAGAGCGCCAGCACCAGGACCGACAGGTAGCCGCTCGCGCTCCCCATCGAGCCGAGCCATTCGCGGTCGCCCCGGATGTAACCGCGCCGCCGCACCTGCTCGGAGGCCGCGCCGTCCATCGCGCTCACCTCGGTGAACCGCTTGAGGAAGGCGAGGCTCAGAAAGAGGAACATGGAAAAGGCGAGCAGCCAGGTGGAGAAGCGGACCTGCGCCGCGGCGATGCCGGCGAGTACCCGCAGGGTATAGAGGCCGGCGAGCACGAGCACGTCCACCACGGCGATCCGCTTGAGATAGAGTGAATAGGTCGTGGTGAGCACGACGTACAGGGCCAGCAGCTCGACGAAGGGGGCCGGCAGCCGGGCCAGGCTGACCCCGAAGGCCAGGCCCAGCAGCACCGGGACCAGTACCAGTCCGACGCCGACGGGCAAGGTCCCGGCGGCGAACGGGCGGTGGCGCTTGGTCGGGTGCCGGCGATCCGCCTCGAGATCGAGGATGTCGTTGAGCAGGTAGGCGCTCGAGGCGGCGCAGCAGAACGCCCCGAACGCCGTCGCCGATTTGGTCATCGGCTCGGTGAGGAAGAGTTTGTGGTCGAGGATCGCCGGCACGAACACCAATAGGTTCTTGACCCACTGGTGCGGCCGCAGGGCCCGCACCAGCGCGAGCAGCCGCGTGGGCGCGGCGGTCCGGTGGAGTTCGGCCGTGGTCATCGGGACCTCACGCGTAGTCGGTTCAGGCACGGGGCATCGCCGCGAGGCGGTAACCGGACGCCTGGGCCGGCAGGTCGGTCCGGCGTCCGAGGTCCGCCAGCACCGCCGCGCCAGTCTCGAGGCCGGAGCCGAGCGCCGTACCGGTCGAGACGATGGACGGAAAGCTCCGGTAGTTCCCGCCGAAGTACACGTTCTCCCACGAGGCGCTCCGGATCGGCGGATTGCGGAAGCCGCGACCGAAGACCGGCGAATACATCGGCACCCGGGATACCTGGGTCCAGAAGGGCTCGAGCTCGAAGCCGAACACCGCCTGGAAGTCTTGGCGGTAGCGGGCCAGCAGCTCGTCGTCCGGCACGTGGAAGAGCGGCCGGTCCCGGCCGCGCAAGTGGGTCACGAAGTTGACGCAGGCGTCCCCGGGTGCCCCGATCGACGGGTTGAGCGAGCTCAGCAGGAAGATGCCGCACGCCGTGTGGTCGAGCGAGGCCAGGTTGATCCAGTAACTGCGCGGGTCCACCACCTGGTGGGTGGCGCAGACCACGGAGATCAGGGCCGAGTAGCGGATGCGCTCGAGCTCCGCGGTGCGGTCGCCGGGCACCAGCCGGAGGTAGAGCTCGGTGGGGATGGTGCTGACAAAGATGTCGCCGCCGATCCGCTCGCCGGTGCTCAGCTCGACTTCGCGCACCCGGCCGTCGGCGGTGACCAGGCGGCTGACCGAGGCCTTGAGCCGGACGGTGACGCCTGCCTCGGCGAGCAGGCGGGCGACGCCGTCGCAGAGCACCTTGGTCCAGTTGGCGCCCGGAATGTATCCGAACGGCGCCGATCCTTCCCGGAAATGGAGCCGCGCGCCCAGCCAGGCTCCGCTCACCTCGTCGCAGGGCAGCTCGAACTTGAGCCGGGTGAGGCGCTCGAAGAGCGCCTCGCGGGTGCCGGGTCCGGCGTAGCTGTCCACCAGCTCCGCGGCGCTCCGGTCCTGCCAGTCCGACCAGTCGCGCTTGGCGAACGCCTTCAGCATCAGGCGGACGAATCCCGCTTTGTCCCGGAGCGACATGGGGAAGCCGAGGAACCCCGTCGGCGAGCCCAGATCGTAGGCCCGGCCACCGAGGTGGAACAGCATTCGCACCCGGCGCCAGCGCACGTCCGGGAGGGCGCCGATCCGGTCGAGGAAGTACAGCAGCACCCGGTCGCGGTCGAGGATATGGTGGTAGCCGAGCGGGTAGAATCGCCCCTCGCGCTCGAAGCTGCCCGCCAGCCCGCCGACCCGGTCACCCCGCTCCAGCACGGTGACGTCGCGCACGCCGGCCTGGGCGAGCGCGTACGCGGCGGCCACACCCGAGAGCCCGCCGCCGAGCACCACGACCGAGGGCTGGCTCATCGGGCGGGCGCCGGCCCGCCGGCGGAGTCGAGCAGCGCCGGGTCGACCCGGTAGAAGCGGAACAGCTCCCGGCCCGAGACGTACATGTCGTCGCCGCTCGGGGGCACATTCGCCCCGAAGTAGTAGCGGGCCACGTTCCCCAGCACGTTGACCAGCGTCACCGGCCGGTGGAAGGCACTCGCCCCCCCGGCAGGCAGGTAGAACGCGCCGAACGCCCCGAACCGCTCCCGGACGAACGCCGGGGGCACCCGGTCGGGGTGCTCATAATACCC